>JBGQDD010000547.1:0-2004 GCA_041495665.1 Candidatus Acidiferrum sp. | reverse complement strand
GGCGATTCCCAGGAACGTGTCGCCGCGTCGCACCCGATAACTCACCAGGCGGCGCTTGATTTCTGATTGCGGCTGCGTCGCGGGAATGATCAGCTTCTCGCCCGCATCGAGCGCGGCGTTGCGCTCAATACTGTTTGCATCTGTGATGGCCGCAGCCGTCACGCGATATTTCTTGGCGATGGACGCGAGCGTTTCCCCGGTTTCCACGCGATGGCGCCGCCAGCTGACCCACTTGTCCGGAGGAATATCCGCGATCTCCGCAATGAATTTTTGCGCCGTGCCCAGCGGCAGATGCAGTTCGAAGGAAGGATCGTCGGGCGTCGCGAGGCGCAGGAGAGAGGGATTGAGCGCACGAAGCGTCTCCGCGTCGACGTCGATGGTTTCCGCCACCAGCCGCAGATCGATAGCCCGGCCCGGTTTCACGACGTCGGTCGGGACCGGCGCCTCTGGTTCCACTTGAATATTGTAGTGCGCCGCATCTTTGGCGATGAGCGTCAGCGCGATGATGATGGGCACGTAGTTTTTCGTTTCGCGCGGGAGCACGTTGCGTTTGTAAAGCTCCCAGAAATCCGCGTAACCGGTGCGCTCGATGCCCTTCTGCACGTTGCCGGGGCCGCAGTTGTAAGCGGCCATCGCCAGATACCAGTCGCCGTAGAGCCTGTAGAGGTCGCGAAGATGCTGCGCCGCGGCGTGCGTGGCCTTCTCCGGATCCTGGCGTTCATCGATCCACCAGGTGTGCCGCAGGCCGTATTCCTGCCCGCGGTAGGCCACGAATTGCCAGATCCCTCGCGCACCGGCGCGCGAAAGCGCCAGCGGCTGGAACGCGCTTTCGGCTTGCGCCAGGTAGATCAGATCCTGCGGCATGCCTTCTTCCCGCAAGACGCGGGAAATCATCTCGCGATAACGCCCGGCGCGGCGTAGTCCGGTCTCCACAATGGCGCGGCCCCGCGGCGTTTGGAAAAAATTGACAAACGAAAGCACCTGATCGTTCACGGTCAGCGGCAGATCGTGGGAAATGTTCTTGGCCGCTTCCTCGGCCCGCTCTTTCAGCCGTGGATCGACCGGAAAAGTCATCTCCGCCACTTCGTCAATCGCCGCTGGAACCGCCGGAGCTTCGCTGAAGCCGTCTCCGGCTCGGAAGGCCTGCAGCTCGTAGGCATACACCGTGTCCACCACGCGGTGAAACAGCTCGCTCAGTTTGGGATCGCCATTGGGGTCGTAGCCGCTCTCCAGCATCCAGTCGACGGCGTTGTCAAAATCCCTGCGCGCGGCCTCCAAATGACCGGCTTTGAAGTTTTGCTCGCCGGACGCGAATTTTTCCTGCACCTTCTGGATTAAGTAATCTTTCCCGGCCGGAACCGGGCGCAGCAGCCAGACGTAATGTCGGTGCGGCGGATTCACTATCGGCAAAAGCGCAAGTTCCACCGGCGCCTGCCGCGCGGCCGCCGAAGCCGGTGCCAGCGCCGGAACCCGCGCCTGCACGGGCTTTTTTCCCGCGTCCTCGCAGCCCAGCAGACCCGCTGCAAACAGCATGGTTCCCGCCGCGATGCTGAGCCTTGGCCTCATCTATTCATGGTAAGGAGCGGCTCACCATAAGGTCAACGCATTCTCGCGGCCGGGGGGTGACGCTCTCAGTACACGCCGGACCTTCACCAGAAACCCCTTGCATCGTCCCCCGTCCCGTGGTACTCTACTTTTGCGTTTGTTGCTCTTGTATCGCCTTTGGGTAGTAAAGCGGTCGCAAGGTCACACTTGCGGCCTATTTTTTTGTTCGGTGGACCGCTTTGCAGTCATCCCGAACGAAGCTTGAAGACGGCCGCGGCTCTGATGAGGGGCTCGGGACTTGAGGCATCAGATAGCTCAATGTAGTGCTCAGCCGGTCCCCGGCTGACAGAAAAGAGTAAAGCAGTGAGTAAAGAACAAGGTACAGTGAAGTGGTTCAATGCCAGCAAGGGCTTCGGCTTCATCCAGCGCCAGAGCGGTGAGGACGTTTTCGTCCATTTC
>JBGQDD010000546.1:0-2005 GCA_041495665.1 Candidatus Acidiferrum sp. | reverse complement strand
CGCCGCGATCTCCACTTCGTCGAAGTGGATGAAAATTTCAAGGCCTACAGCCTTTTCACGCACCGCCACACGCCGGAAATCCTCGAACACACCGGTCTGAGCGAGTCGCAGGTTGTTTTCTCGACGCACCTGCTGCCGCTCGCACGCGGCATCCTTTCCACCATCTACGTAACGCTCGGCGAACCGCAAACCGCCGCGGACGTCGAATCGCTCTACCGCCGGTTTTATGCCGGTCGCGCGATGGTTCGCGTATGGGCCGCCGGCGCCTTGCCGGAGTTGCAGCACGTCGCGCACACGAATTTTTGCGACATCGGTTTCGCGCTGGACAAATCGGGTCGCCGCCTGGTCATCGTCTCGTGCCTCGACAATCTTGGGAAAGGCGCCGCCGGCCAGGCCGTGCAGAATTTCAACCACATGTTGGGAATAGAGGAGCAAACTTCACTTCAATGAGAATCGTAATCAAATTCGCAGGAGCATTGCTCGAAGACGACGCCACGGTGCGCTCTCTCGCGCGGCAGGTCGCGGCCCTCGCGCAGGAGGGCCACGAAATTCTCGTCGTGCATGGCGGCGGGCGCCTTTTTACCGCCACCCTCAAGCGCATGGCCATCGAAAGCAAGTTCATCGCTGGCTTGCGCGTTACCGACCGCGAAACGCGCGATGTGGCCGTCATGGTATTCGCCGGTTTGCTGAATAAGAAGCTGGCCGCCGCGATCTCTGCGGAAGGGCAGCCCGCCCTCGGCATCTCTGCCGCGGACGCCCGGTGTTTCGTCGCCGAGCCGATGGTGCACAACGAAGTCGAAGGCGGCCTGGGCTTCGTCGGTTACCTCACCGGATTGAACGCGCCATTCATCGAATCTCTCTGGCACGAAGGCCTTCTGCCCGTTGCGCCGTGCCTCGGCCTGGGTTCGGACAATGAGTTGTACAACATTAACGCCGACCACATGGCCGCTGCCTGCGCCGAATATCTCGGCGCCGATCAGTTGATCTATCTCACCGATGTCGCCGGCGTCCTCGATGGGGAGAGAGTTCTCTCGGTCGTTACCTGCGCGGAGATCGAACGCTTGGTTCAATGCCGAGTCGTTTCTGGCGGTATGGTGCTCAAGCTCGAAGCCGCCAAGCGTGCCATCGAAGGCGGCGTCCGCGAAGTCCGCATTGTCGGTGGCACCTCGCCCGATGCCTTGATGCTGGCGTCGCACGCGGCGGAATCATCCGCCCATGAGGGAGTGGCGTCGATCCCTGGAACGCGCGTCCTCCGTGAACCTTTGTCCGCCGCGCAAGCGGCTCTTTCGGCGGCATGATGGGAACTTCATCCAAAAAGAAGTCCCTGTCGCGTTCCGTGCGCAAGCCCAAACCGAGGCTTGTGAAAACCGCCAAATCGGACACCCGCCTGCTTGATGCCGAGCAGTTCCTGCTGCCCACCTACAAGCGCCAGCCCGTGGTCATGACCCACGGCCGCGGCGCATTCGTTTTCGATTCTGCGGGAAAAAAGTATCTCGATTTTCTTGGCGGCATCGCCGTCAACGCGCTCGGCCACGCTCATCCGCGCATCGTGAAAGTAATCCGCCGCGAAGCTGCGCGCGCCATTCACCTCTCAAATCTCTATCACAATGCCTATCAAGGCCCGCTCGCGCGCAAACTGGCAGCGTGGTCCGGGATGGATCGCGTCTTTTTTTCCAACAGCGGCACGGAAGCAATCGATGGCGCGATGAAACTCGCGCGCCTCTTTGGACGCAAATCCGATGAAGCTCTCGGAACGGTCGCGAAGAAGCATCGTTTTTTGGCGCTGGAGAATTCTTTTCATGGGCGCACTTTCGGCGCGATCAGCGTCACCTCCACGGAAAAGTACCGATTGCCCTTCGCGCCTGTCGTTCCCGGCGCGGAGTTCGTGCGGTTCAACGACGTCGCTGATCTCGAAGCGAAATTTGACGACACCGTCTGTGGCATCCTCCTGGAAACGGTCCAGGGCGAAGGTGGAATCTATCCCGTCAGCGAAGTTTTCTGGAAT
>JBGQDD010000545.1:0-2016 GCA_041495665.1 Candidatus Acidiferrum sp. | reverse complement strand
CTTTGATTCGTCAACTATATTATTGCCCTTATGAAAAACACAGGGGGTGGGGAGGGGATGGCAACTGGGGTACAGACCGGGCACATCCCTGACAGATTGGTGTTCTCGGGGGCTTGCGGAGAGGCCACGGCGCTTTGAGTGGCCCCTCCACAGTGTTTCGCACTAACTAATTGATCGCCACCGCCGTCCTTGTGGTGAACGCTAGCCGCGTCTCAGCGGGAAACTCGATGTCTTTCTTCCCCGTCGCCGCCGCGCCCGCCGTCCCAGCCCCGGCCCCCGCTGCCGCGCCGATCGCTGCGCCCTTGCCGCCTCCAGCCAACGCTCCAATAATCGCGCCGCCGGCAGCGCCGCCACCGATGAACCCGGCATCCCTTTTGCCCTTGCCGCCCTCTGTTCTTCCGGCCGAACTCGTCGCAAACGTGTACGTCTTGCCGCCCACCGTCACCGTGCGCAACCGCAGATACAGTTTTGCCGGCGTGGACAATCGGCCCGAAGCCTGGATGCTACTCACTGTCAATTTCGCCGCCGAGCCCTTGGGAATCACCACCTTGCCGCCCGACGTCACATCTTGCGAGACCGTGCCTGTTATGGTCTGGCCGATCTTGGCCGTTTTGGAGCTCACGGCTTGATCGGTCACCACCGAAATCTTCGTTCCTTCTGGAACCGTGCCGCCGGCCTGCGCCAGCGCGGGTATTACAAGTGCCAACGCCAGAAAAACGGCGCTCGTACGAATTCGTGGATTCATCTCCGTCACCTCAGTTATGGATTAGGGGCTATAGAAAAAGTCTAGCAGAAGGAAATGGCGAAAGCGGGATGAGAACGCTGCAATGGCGCTAGAAGTGAAACACCAGTTCCTCGGAATCCAAGGATTTCGGTTCTACATACAAATTATCGATCAGGCGCGTCTTGCCGATGAACACAGCTAACAGAAGGTACGAAGGTTTGCTCACACGTACGATCGGCTGGAACGATTCGGCATCCACGATCTCCGCGTAGTCCACCTGCGCGTGGCGTTCCGCGCCGAGCGTGCGGTGCAGCACCGTTTGCAATTGCAGCGCATCGCGAACTCCGGCGGCAAGCTCATTTTTCGCTGCCTCCAGCGCCCGATATAAAACGGTGGACGCCTTGCGTTCCTCCACATTCAAATAAACATTTCGCGAGGATAGGGCCAATCCGTCCGGTTCGCGGACCGGCGGGCAAACCACGATTTCCGTATCCAGATTCAAGTCGCGCGCCATTCGTGTGATCAGGCGCGATTGCTGCGCATCCTTGCGCCCGAAGTACGCAAAGTTCGGCTGCACGATTTGCAGCAGTTTCATCACCACGGTCGTGACGCCGCGAAAGTGCCCCGGCCGCGAGCGCCCTTCAAGTCTATCGCTCAAGCCATCGACGTTAACGTAGGTCGAAAATCCATCGGGATAGATTTCCGCTGGTTCCGGCGCAAACAGGGAATCCACGCCCGCTCTCTGAAGTTTTTCACTGTCGCTCTCAAACGTGCGCGGATATTTTGAGAAATCCTCGCTGGGGCCAAACTGCTTCGGATTCACGAAAATGGAAGCAATCACCGGCGAGCACTCCCGCCTGGCTCGCCCAATCAGCGACAAGTGTCCGCGATGGAGCGCGCCCATCGTCGGCACCAGTCCCACGATGCGGCTTTCCGCACGCGCTTGCCGCGCCTGCTCCTTCATCCACGCAATCGTTCGGATAGTGTCCACGGTGTGGTAGCGCCGGCATCTTGCCGGCTTTTATCAGTTCGATGTTGAAAAGGTGCTCACGAATTACGCGCCCGCCGCCGTGGCGCGCTCGCGATAGAAGTGCATCAGGTCCGTCGCGATGGGCTGCCCGCCAAGCTGCCGCAGCAGCGTGGTGACCTGTCCGCGGTGATACGTCCCGTGATTGGCCAGATGCTGCATTGATTCCCAGAGCGGGTTGCGATAGACGCCAAACTTCAGCGTCTTGTATTCCAGCATGCGGTCAAGGTCCGTCTGCGTCAAACCGCGCACGAAACCAAGCAAG
>JBGQDD010000544.1:0-2027 GCA_041495665.1 Candidatus Acidiferrum sp. | reverse complement strand
TAGACGGCTCCCATACCGCCTTGCCCCAGCAATCGAATGATTTCGTATCTCTCTCCTAGAATTGTGCCCGGCGTGAGCGGCTTCAGCGCGGCCGTGGCAACGGCTATACCGCCCGCGGGGACAGACCAGCCTTCATGTAAACCGGTGGCGAGCGTCTGTTCGCTAATCGGAAGTGGCGTGGAACACTTCTCGCATTGAACCAGCTCTTCCGCGTTGGGGTGGCTGCAAAGTGGACAAACCATTCGTTTCACGCCCTGGATGCGTGACCGAGCTAATTATCTAGCCTTCCCGCAGAAAATCAAGTCTTTGAAGGGTTTTCCCAGCTTGGAGGAACTGCTCTCGCCAAATCAAAAGCGAAATTCACAAGCGATAGTTCTTCTGAGCAACGTATCACATCGTGAATGGAAAAGCGGCAAAAGGTTTCGCGGACGACGAGAATTTCCACTGAAACGCGCCCCGCGGCGCGATGACCATCAGTTGTTGCTGTTATCGGGAGTCGCGCGCTCGATGAGGAATGTGCGCGTGACTAACAAACGGTCCGTAAGAAATGCAGTCGCCGGGAAATGAGAGCACCTTACCCTGCACACCGATCCGGAAGGCCGCACTTTCCAGTGCTTGCTAACTCTGCATTCGAATACGACGGTGCCGCGCTTGTCGATGATGACCATTTTGAACGGCGGGTTGCACTTGCGGGGTTCGCTCGGCCGGATGAAACTCATCATTTCATCAGCTAGTCCACCAGCGATGTTCTGATAACTCATTGCCTGTATTGCTGGCAGCCATCTGTTCTTGGTCCCCGTGCTGGGTACGCTGCTGGTGTTTCTCATTTCTCAATCTCTCCTTCAGGTCCCGGGTTCCACTTGGAAGAAGCTCGATCTTGCATCCAAGCAACCCGCCTCGGAAGGCGCGAGGCGCGCAACCAACGCCTCTAGTCAGCTATATGCCCGAATTGTGTATAGCTATATAGCACCAAATTCAGACTGTCAAGCATCTTTTCGTACTTTATGTAGTAATCTACAGGACAGGACTATAGCACCGCCCAGGCCCCGCTCTATAACACGAAGGATCAAGGAATGAACCCTTAGCGTTTTCAGTCCTTGACGTAAAATCAGAATAGAATATCGTTCTTGTCATGAAGCCAGCTTCCACCCAGGTGCCCACCAAGAAGTCCCGGGCCAATTCGGGAGACAGCATGCCACCCAAGAACCGTCACAGCCTGCCCGCCTACCAGAGAATTCAGAGCGCCATCCGCAAGCGCATCGATGCCGGACAATTGCATCCCGGTGACCCCGTCGCCTCCGAGCGCGACCTCGCCAAAATTCATCAAGTCAGCCTCATGACCGCGCGTCACGCTCTTGCCTCGCTTGAACGTGAGGGAATCGTCGAGCGCCGCCGCGGCATTGGAACTTTTGTCGCCGCCCCAAAAATTCACTTTAATAGATTGATGAGCTATACCGAGCAGATGGCCAGCCGCAGCCTCACCGCCGGCTCCGAGGTGCTCTTCGCGAAAGTGCTGGAGAATGAAAACGAAGCGGCGGCCCGGCTCTCCCTTCCCCCCACCAGCAGCATCATCAAGCTCGAGCGCCTGCGTCATGCCGCGGGCGAGCCTTTTGCGTTGGAGACCTGCTACCTCAACGCTGCTGAATTCTCGGGGCTTTTGGACGCCCCCATCGGCCGCGAATCTCTTTTCGGAATTCTCGAACGCAATTACAAGATCGAACTCGGCTACGCCGACGAAGAGATTGATGCGACCGCGGCCGACCCAAGAATCGCGGAGATTCTCTCCATTCCCCGCCGCGATCCCCTGCTGCGCATTCGCCAGGTCATCTATTCCACCAAAGGGCGGCCGATCATGTATGTGCTGGGCTTCTATCGCTCGGATCGGCACAATCTCGTCATTCGCCGGTTCCGGTAAAACTGACGGATTTCTTTCACTGGCCCAGTATTGTTTCAAGTAACGGGAAAAACAAAGTTCAGAGAGGACGCCGCATGCTGGTTATCCTGAAACGCGACGACGAAGAAATCAG
>JBGQDD010000543.1:0-2035 GCA_041495665.1 Candidatus Acidiferrum sp. | reverse complement strand
CCTGAAATATTTTGCCGGCCGGCACAAGATCGAATGCCCCATGCTTGCGGACCCTGACTCGAAGATTATCCAGGCTTATGACGTTTTCAATGCGGAAGCTACGGGGATGCAGAAGGGTTTCGCTCGCCCGGGATATTTTCTTATTGATCCCAGCGGCATCATTCGGGAAAAGTTCTTCGAAGCAAGATACCGGGAGCGGCTGACCGGAAACAGTATTATTGCCAAGCTTTTCCCGGAATTGGGCCAGGAAGTCACAGAGACCGTCGAAGCCCCGCATCTTCAACTGGCCCTCGAACAATCCGATCCCGTCGGCTTTCCTGGTACGCGCATCACCCTCGTTTCCGAAGTGCGGCTGCCCCCGGATGTGCATGTGTATGCGCCCGGCGCCCAGGGTTATAAGCCGATTAGGCTCGTGATTGACGCTATGCGGGAATTGGAGTTCAAGCCAGCGATTTACCCAGCGTCCAAAACCCTCTATTTGCCCGCGATCAAGGAGCAGGTGCCCGTATTCGAGGGGACGTTCCGCATCAGCCAGGATGTGAGAGTGTCCTCTTCGTCAGAGTTCTGGGGCTCGCTGGGAAAAGATGGGAAAATTTTCACGCTCGCGGGAAAGCTCGAGTATCAGGCTTGCGACAAAACCATCTGCTACCTCCCAACTTCCGTCGCAGTCAGGTGGCAACTGCAAGTTCTCCCCCTGGATCGCACTCGAGCCCCGGTGGACATTCGACACAAATAGGCGGGCGATTTAGAAATCCGGAAAATGCCCGCGAGGACAGTTGACGCTCGAACACGGATTCAGTAGCCTAACTTTGCGCCCTTCACTTGTAGTTTTACACTTCTTGTTCTAACCAAGGGGATCCACAATGGGCAACAAGAGCAATTCCGCTATTTCTCGTCGTGAATTTGCGCGGCGTGCAGCGTTTGTTTCCGCGGCGGCATCGTTGGCACCGTCAAATCTTCTCAGCGCGGAGTCTGTCGCCTCACCGCCACCAGCGCAGCAGCCCGCGAATGCGCCAAAGCTGTCGCCGGAAGGGCAAGCCGAGGTCGAATCGCGGATTCAATCGATCTTCGCCCAATACGGCAGCCGGCTCTCTGATGCTCAGAAAGCCGACATTCGGCGGCTGGCAACCGAAGCGCAGCCATCGCTCGATCGTCTGCGTGCGTTCGCGACGAATAACGGAGATGGGCCGGGGCTTTACCTCAAACCTTTGATCGAGCGGGAAAGAAAGCCCGCGCCGATGCCGACGACGCCAAAACCGACAAGTACGCCGAAGAATTCCTGAGGAGCATCCCGAATGCCTGGCGAAGAGATCTTCTATCTCTCTGTAAGCGAACTCGCGAAACGCATCGAATCGAAGAAGCTATCGCCCGTCGATCTGACGCAGGCGTATCTCGACCGCAGCCAAAAGCTCGGGCCGCGCTTCAACGCCTACGCCCGATTGACGCCGGAGATTGCCCTCCCACAAGCCAAGGCAGCGGAAAAGGAAATCCAGCGCGGCCACTACCGTGGCCCGCTGCACGGGATTCCTTACGCCGCGAAAGACCTGCTGGCGGTGAAAGGGCTTCCGACTACCTGGGGCGCGAAGCCGTATGCGAACCAGGCATTCGATTACAACGCGACAGTGATCGAGCATCTGAACCGCGTGGGCGCGGTGATGCTTGGCAAAGCATCCATGATCGAGCTCGCCGGCGGAATGGGCTACCGCTTCGCCTCCGCATCTCTGCAGGGCGAAGCCAAGAATCCCTGGGACACCACCTGCTGGACTTGCGGGTCATCCTCCGGCTCAGGAGCGATCGTGGCCGCAGGTCTGGCTGCGTTTGCGATCGGCACGGAAACATGGGGTTCCATCATTTGCCCCTCGGCCTTCTGCGGAGTGAGCGGTCTGCGGCCGACCTACGGCCGCGTCAGCCGCTACGGTGCGATGGCGCTCGCGCCTTCGATGGACAAAATCGGCCCGATGGCGCGGAGCGCGGAGGACTGCGCGCGCATCTTTTCCGCCATCGCAGGTCACGACCCAAAGGACCGCGGAACGGT
>JBGQDD010000542.1:0-2078 GCA_041495665.1 Candidatus Acidiferrum sp. | reverse complement strand
CGTTGATGCAGGAAAACTTGATGGCCTACCGCGGCGTGATGGCGCTCGCGGAGAAGCTGGGCGTTCCCTACATTCTGGATCTGACGATCACGCCGATGATGGATGGCTCCAGCGGGCCGCTGGCGCACCGCGCATCGGTTTTGTCGCTGCTGCCGGTACTGCGTGATCCCGCGCTGCATGCCTGCAAACCGCAGCCGAGCGCCGCCGCAGCCAGCGCCGTGAACGCCTTGCCGCCGGCGTTTGGCAGCGCCGTTTCGAGCGGAATCGAAAGTCTGGCTTACGAAGACTTGCCGTGCAGCGCGGGCCACAACAGTTGTTACATTTCGCCGTACGGAGATGTCTTTCCGTGCGTGCAATTGCCCCAGGCGGCGGGGAATCTGCGGCGAGAGAAATTCGAGGACATCTGGTATCACGCGCCGCAACTCGAACGGTTGCGCGCTATCCGCGAGAGCCAGCTTCCAACCTGTGCAGGATGCGAGATTCGGAGCTACTGCGAGCGCTGCCCGGGCCTGGCGCTGATGGAAGGGGGCGATTTGCTGGGGGCTTACGAGCGCGCTTGCGCGCTAGCTGAAGAAAAAGCGAGACTGGCGGGTTTCGACGCTCCCCTCAGCGCATTTCATAGAGAACGGGAAATAGCTTCAATTCAGACAACTCCTGAGGCCGAATTTGCTTCTCTGGCCTCGGATTCTGGTTCAGACTAAGGAAAGATCGAATGGCTGAAGAAAACAAAAACTCTCCCCCAGCGCCCGGCGAAAAGAAGCAGTACACGAAACCGAGCGTTGTGTCGGAACCGATCTACGAAACGCTGGCGCTGGCATGCGGAAAATTGCCGGGTCAGGGTGGCGTTTGCAACGGCGCTCCGCGCCGGTCGTAGAGAAACCTCAGGCACCCTTCAGGGGCACTCGTAATATTCGATAAACTAACTCGGTTGATGCTGTAGCTTTGAGCAAGCAAGTACTTCCCGTCCATTGACCGTCCCCCTTCGAGAGACCACTCTGATATCAGAAGTTGGACTAGTTTCGATTCCGAACGCCTCCCGTGTATTTGCTCCCGTTCGGAACAGGCCAAGATCGTGCGTGCCCGCACTTCAATACGTGCGGACGTTCCCGCATCTCGCTGGATGGCCGGAACAAAGAGACGCGGCCGGCGGAATTTCAGCAAAGAGGTTTGATGGAGAATCGAAGGCAACACGGAAAAAAAACGACGCGGGTCGGCGGGGAACGCCGCGCCGACGATGCGCTGCGCATTGCGGATGCGCTGAAGCGGCGTGGCCGGATTTCCCTGCGCGTTCACGGCACCAGCATGCAGCCGTGGGTGCGGCCGGAGGATATCGCCCTGATCCGGCAGATTTCGATTGAGAATGTGCGCTGCGGGGACGTCGTCTTGTTCCGGCGCGAACATCAGCTCTTCGTGCACCGCATTGTCGAGAAGCGAGGCTCGCTGAATGCCACACAGCTTTTTTCCAAAGGCGACGCGCATCCGACCTCCGATGGCGCCGTCCAGGAACAAGAACTATTGGGCCGCGTGATGCGAATCTACCGGAATGGCCGGCGGATCGATCTTGATGCGCCGCGCCAGCTTGCTTTGGGGCTTTTCATCTCGCAACTGTCGCGGCATAGCCGGTTTTGGTATCCGCTGGCGAAATTCGCCGCCGTGGTGACGCGGCCGGTGCGGCGCGCGATGAACGCACTGCATATCTCCAACGCAGCGGTTCGCTGAATTCCCCGGCTTGCTCCCTCAATTCTTCTCAACCAGCGCAAACTCGACGCGTTTGCGCATGGGATCGATGCGTTCGGCGCGCACGCGGACTTTATCGCCGTGGTGCCATTCGAGCTGACGGGGTTTTGCGCCGCGGCCACGGTGGGAGCCGGGGGCTCCGCGGCCGCCGCCACCCGGCAAGGCCACGATGGCGTGGTCGCGCTCGCGCAGCACGCATCGCGTGCCGGCGAATTCCTCCAGCGCCCCGACGGGAAGAAGGCCCTCCACGAACACCTCGAAAAGTTCGACAAAACAACCGTATTTCTGCACGGAAATAATCAGCCCGTCATATTCCTCGCCGATGTGCTCCTCCATGAATT
>JBGQDD010000541.1:0-2081 GCA_041495665.1 Candidatus Acidiferrum sp. | reverse complement strand
CCGCAACAATGACACTGCTGCGGTGCTAAGCCTTGACCTGCTCCGGATGAACGACTTCGATATCGGGATATCGGGAAAATCCGGTTTTGTCGAAAGTGAGAATGGCGGTGAGCCATGCGCCTGCATCGCCGCGACCAAGCGGGCATCGTGCGCGGGCTTGCCCAAAACCTGATGCTGAGTGACGAGGGTCTCCCAGACGGGATAGATCGCCGGCGTCTCGGGCAACAAGAGGAACATGCTCTTGAGTCGCGCCAGTTTGGCCGCGACAGCGGACGGGGTCATACCAAGGCCATTCTGCTCAACGGGCCGCGTAGCCTAGCAGCCCGTGTCTAAACCGCCCGTTTTCCAACTGGCGGAAAAAAGCTGACGGCAGGCTTTGATTCGCGAGAAACCCGGACCACGCCGTGGGAGTTCGCGGACCAAGGCGTGAAGGGGTCTTCAACGGCAATTATGACAGCCAAAATCGCCAACATGGCCTCGATAGCCCCGTCATAAGCAGCTCTGGGCTTGCCCGAGCCATACGTCGATCGCATCAAGAGAGCGAGATTGCACGCGGCGGCTTGAATCAGAAACTTCTTGTGCACGTTCTCCCTGCCTCGCACGTAGAGCCGGTCCAGTCCGCCGGTATCAAACTGATGCGCGAAGTTCCTTTCGATCCGCTCTCCCCGTTGCCGCTGCAGGCGCTTGCCGCGATCCCCCTGAATGCGCCGCCGATTGCCGTATACTGCTGCCTTCTCCGCCGCTTTGCCATCCCAGTTGCGCGTGCCACGATCGGGCTCGGCTAGATAAGTTCGTACTTCCATCTCGGCAAGACCCAGCGCAACCTCGTTGCTGTGATAGCCCTTGTCCGCCACCACTTCTTCGACTCCGTCAGGATGCACTTCATACTCGCCTTCCGGTGTCTTTTCGGCGATCAAGCCGGCCACCGCGATAGCGGATTCAATCACGGTTTCCTTGACTGTCGCTGTGTCGGCGGCGGCTCCGCCGTGCGTGGTGACCGCGACGATGGCGCCGGTGTCCATGTCGACCGCGTTCTCGGCTTTATACGCCAGAGCCGTGCGTCCGTCTTTCAGTTTCGTGATCTCAGCTTCATCATCACTCGGGCTTCTCCAGTCTTCATTGGAAGTCTTCTTCTTACGTTTGCGATCCATGCGGAGCAATGCTGCCGCGTCTTTAGCGTCGATTCCTTCAGCTTCGGCAAGGCGCCTTAAGTAAGTCATGTAGCTCTCGCCCGTGTCGCGTCGCACAATCGATTTCATGGCAGCGTTGGCTTCCAGAGTTGTCGAATCCACGCCGATCGTTTTGCCTTTGATGAGGCCGGCCTGCGCCAGCCGCTCCAGCACCCAGGTGAAGATTCGCTGATGGGTTTCACCGTCGATCAGCCGTCTGGTGCGGGAGATGGTGACGTGATCCGGCGTGTTCTCATCCAGTCCGATGGAAAGGAACTGCCGGAGCGTGAGCGAATCGGCGAGACGCCACGCGATGCCTCGTTCGCTATCGAGTCCTTCGAAGAACCCGATCATCATGACGCGGAAATACTGGCCCGGTGGCAGGGATGGCCGCCCCAGCTTGTGGTGGTAAAAGCCGGCGCAACTGGCCTCGCAGAAAGAATCGAACCCGGCCTTGTCCAGGACCTCATTGAGCCGCTTGTAAAACGGATGACCCGGTGCTGTGGGCAACTCGCCGCCGTACCAGAGTTCCTCTTGCCTTTGTCGCTTCTTCCGCGTCCCCATCGCCATGGATCGATTGTAAGATCAAAACATTTTCAGTACCACATGTTTTTGAACTTTAGACACGGGCTGCTAACAAGGAAAGAGGAGGTTGGTGCTGAGTCGATCCGCGGACGCGGCGTCAGTGCGTGGCTGCCTCGAGTGGGCTCAAGTTCGACGAAAACGAAGCTTTCGTCGCAAACGAGAGAGTGCAAGACCGCGGGTGGGATCGCTAGTGAATCGCTGCGAATCAGCCCGTCGTAGTGGAACTCCATTGTTGCAACACCCTAACAATCATGTTAAACAAGAGAAACATTGGGGATCTTACGCTCGATGGACGGTTGGGGAGCCCACGCCACTTAGAAGCAATTT
>JBGQDD010000540.1:0-2082 GCA_041495665.1 Candidatus Acidiferrum sp. | reverse complement strand
TCGTTCGATTCGCTGCCCTTCGAGGAACTCGGGGCAGGCGCTCGCTCGGGATGACGATTCTTTGCACGTGTACGCTTGAAGCCTGACGCCGGGCTGGGGAACGTTGCACAAAGGCAGGGCGCAGCCATGCTGCGCCCCTACAAAAACAAACGGTGCGGGAGGATAGTCAGTTGCCGGCGGCGGAAGAGGCGAGGCCGGGGTGGAGTAGCGGGTGCGGGTACGGGCGAGGAATTGGCTGTGTCCGCCAACGGAAGCCGCTTCGTCTCAAAAACTGGCTGTTGTCCGCGGGTTAGGTTCATCACGACTTCCTAATGTGTAGGATGGTAGGCTGATCGCTCAGAGTGAAAGTGGTCTCTGGCAAAGGGAGGATTGGCATGGGTACATTCAGTAGAGGTGGAGGGCGCGAGGACAGCGCCTTTGAAATGAGAAGGGACGGACCGCTTTTGAAGTTCGCGGCCATCGGCATCGGGTTGATCGTTGTGCTTTTGGTGCTGGGCGTTTTTCTGCTGCGGGTGACGCGCATCGAGGCGGGACACGTGGGAGTGGAGATCAACCTGGCGGGCAAGCAGCGCGGGGCGTCGGAAATACCGGTTCGCACGGGCTGGGTGGTGTATTCGCCATTGAGCACGCAGATCATTGAATTCCCGACGTTCGTGCAGACGGTGAAATGGACCAAGGATATGAGCGAAGGACATCCGATCAACGAAGAGATGGGCTTCAACTCGAAGGAAGGCATGGAAATCTTCGTGGACGTTTCGCTGTCGTACGCAATCGAACCCTTGAAGGCCCCGGACTTCTACGTGAAGTACCGCGTGTCGGACATGGAGATGTTTACCCACGGCATTTTGCGCGACGTAGTGCGAAACTCGCTGAATGAGGTGGCTTCGACGTACGTGGTGGAAGATATCTACGGCGAGAAAAAGGCGGAGTTTCTGGCCAAGGTGCAGACGAAGATCGAACAGAAACTGACCTCGGTGGGCGTGAGCGTGCAGCAGTTCGGCTTTATCGGCGCGCCGCGAGTGCCTTCGGTGATCGCCACGGCCATCACGGCGAAGGCGCAGGCGATCCAGCAGGCGGAGCGCGCTCGAAACGAATTGGCGACGACGCAAGCCGAAGCCGCGAAGAAGATCGCGGAGGCGGAGGGTGATGCCAAGTCGCTGGTAACGCGCGCGCAGGGCGAAGCGGATGCTAACCGCATCAGGCAGAATTCGCTGACACCACAATTGCTGGAGTTGCGGAGGATCGAAAACATTCGCGCGCAGATCGACAAGTGGAACGGCCAACTGCCGACGGTGCAGACGGGACAAGGCGGCGGGATGATCCTGCAACTGCCTAAGGCGCCATAGACTGCAAGCCAGACTGCTAGCGGTTAGAACCTTGCTGAAATGGCGCGCAGCGGTGCTGCGCCCCTACAAAAAGAAGAAGGAACAATCGTCAGTTGCCGGAAGTGGTGGCGGGAGCGGCGGCGCCGGGGGCATAGTAGCCGTTGCGGGTGCGGGCGAGGAGCTTGCCGCGGCCGCGCGGGGGAATTACCGCGACGGTGATGGCGCGGAAAGTGCCGTCACGGCTGGTGTTACTCGGATAGTAAGCCAAAATATACTGATTGCGAATGTCGTGGGCGACCTGTTCGCAGATGCTGTGCACGTCATCGACGTTTTCCGGGAAAAAGGCCAGGCCACCGGAGGCCGTCGCGATTTGCTCGAGCACTTTGCGGGCGCGCTTGGCTTCCTTCTTGTTTTCCTGACCGAGGAGGCCGATGGTGTAAATCACCGTATCGGTCTTCTGGACTTCGCGAATCATTTTCTCCAGGGAATTGCGGCTGGCGTTGTCTTCGCCGTCGGTGACGACGAGGAGGACCTTCTTGTCCTTGGCAGCTTTCTTAAGATGATCGAGAGAGCCGAGGATGGCGTCGCGCAGGGCGGTGCTGCCGCGGGAATCGATGCGTTCGAGGGCTTCTTTTAGCTCGGGAATGCTGCTGGTGAAATCCTTGTCGAGATCGAGATAGAAGTCGTCGTTGAAATTGACGACGAAGGCTTCGTCCTGGGGATTGCTGGCCTGCACGAGAGTGATGGCGGCTTCGTT
>JBGQDD010000539.1:0-2085 GCA_041495665.1 Candidatus Acidiferrum sp. | reverse complement strand
TTCTTACCTGCTGACCGCCGCAGCCGTCTCCACCTGTGAGTAACTCCGAATCGCCTCTCCCACGCCCGCGCCACTGGGCACACGGAAACCCTGATCGAGCAAACACTTTTCCAGCGCCGCCAGAAACAGCAGCACGAATGGCTTCTGGCTGCAGTAGCCCATTAACCCCACGCGCCAGATTTTCCCCTTTACCGGCCCGAATCCGCCCGCGATCTCGATGTTGAACTCCTCGAGCAACTGATTCCGCACTTTCGCATCGTCAACACCGCCGGGAATCATCACCGCCGTGACAGTTGGCAAACGGTCCGCCGGGTTCTTCACCAGCAGATCCATCCCCATCGCCTCGAGGCCCGCGATCAGCGCAAGCTGATTCACGCGATGCCGCTCCCAGCGCGCCTCCAGGCCCTCTTCGACCACCAGCCGCATCGCTTCGCGCAGCGCGAAGATCAGCGAAATCGGCGGCGTGTGATGATACAGCCGGTCTTTGCCCCAATAGTTCATCGCCGTCGTCAGGTCGAAATACCAGCTCTGCACTTTCGTCTTCCGCTTTCGAAACACTTCCTCGGCGGCCGGGCTAACGGTAATCGGCGACATTCCCGGCGGCGCGCTGATTGCCTTTTGCGATCCGCTGAAGCAAATATCAATCCTCTGCTTGTCCACATCGATCGGCACCGCGGCGAGCGACGCTACCGTATCCACAATCAGCAGGGCCCCTAATTCGTCCGCCACCTTGCGGTACGCATCGATGCCGGTGATCACGCCGGTCGAGGTCTCCCCATGCGCGAAGCCGATGATCTTGATCTTCTTGCCCTGGCCAGCCCGGCGCACATCTTCCGCATCCACCGGCTTCCCGTACGGCGCCTCCACCTTTACAACTTTCGACGACGCCCGCGTCGCAATCTCATACATGCGCTCGGAAAAAACGCCGTTGACCGCCACGATGCCTTCGTCGCCTTCTTCCAGCGTATTTAGCACCGACGCTTCAATCCCGCCCGACCCTGAAGCCGAAAGCGGCATGGTGACCCGATTTTCCGTCTGAAAAATCTGCCGCATCAGAATTTGGGTCTCTTCCATACAGCCCTTGAACCACGGGTCCATGTGCCCCACCAGCGGCGTGGCCATCGCGCGATAGACGCGCGGATCGATGGAAGACGGTCCGGGGGTCAGCATCAACCGCACCGGAGGATTGAGTTCGCCAACGTGTTGCGTCATGACGTTTTGCCCTTCTTGATTCTTGCGCTTGATTCTCGCTTCCGAATCTCGAACTGCCCGCGAAGGCGCTCTCGGGGACTTTTGTCTTGCCACGGCGGGAACACCAATTTTCGCGCAATCCCTCCACCCGTGCAACGGACAAATTGGCAGGGACGCAAGTCGAAGGCTTGCGGCGATGGCGTCAGGCGGGAAATTGCGTGCGGGCGTTCAATCTTTGCGCTGGTTTTGCTCGATTTCCGAACTGTAGTAGTAACTCAGGGCATGCTGGAGCTGCCGGACTCTGGCTGGATTCGATTCTTTCTGGATCATGGTTTCCAGTATGGGCTCCAGGAATCGGCCGAACATCTTCAGCGTCGCGATGTCGTGCGTGACCAATGCTCGCTCGACTGCCCTTTCCGTTGCGGGCGTAACGATTTCGAGCCGTCCGACGAAGACGCGTACGGTTTGCGCAGGGGCAGGATTGATCGAAAGCGGCAGCACGCCGCCCACAAACACTGGGGGGACGATGTACAGCAACCGGCTGCCTTCCTCGAACCAGGAGCCGCGCCAGGTTTCGACCATGGCGTGTGCTTCATCTTGGTAGAGTCCCTGAGCAACGAGCATTCCTTCCAAATCTCTGCCCAGGTCATCGATTGTGCCCGTAAGTTCCGGCGGATCGAGAACCGCATCCTTCTGCAACGCTCCACCGATGCGATAGCCCACTTTTTGGCCACGGCGCTCGAAAAAAATGGTACTGGGAATCTCTTCCTGGCTGCGGTTTTCAACCAGCAATTTTCCGGCGGCTGTCATCTTCGCCGAAAGGGGCACGGAAAAGGTGGAAACGCCGCGATAGAAGAGAAACTTTTCTTGTTGTTCGCCTGCGGGAGTCTTCAC
>JBGQDD010000538.1:0-2088 GCA_041495665.1 Candidatus Acidiferrum sp. | reverse complement strand
TGAGCTCGATCATGCGGTGCACGGGGATGCCGGGCGCGCGGTCACGGAGATAGAGCGCGAGGGTGGCCTCGAGCGCGGCAATCGTCAGCTTGTCCACGCGCAGCGCGCGGAACATCGGGTTACGCCGCACACGTTCCACGGTCTCGCGCTTGCCGGCGATGATGCCCGCCTGCGGCCCGCCCAGAAGTTTGTCACCGCTGAACATCACGACGGAAACGCCCGCATCGATGCTTTGCTTCACCGTGGGTTCGCTGACGCCGTACTCAGAAAGATCAACGAGACAGCCCGAGCCAAGGTCTTCCACGAGCGGCAGGCTGCTGCGCCGGCTGAGCGCCACGAGCTCTTCGAGCGAAGGCTTATCGGTGAAGCCAGTGACCTTGAAATTCGAAGGATGCACGCGCAGCAACAGGCGCGTCTTTTCATTGATGGCATTTTCGTAGTCCGCGACGTGCGTGCGATTGGTGGTGCCGACTTCGCGCAGGATCGCGCCGCTCTGCTCCATAATCTCGGGAATGCGAAAGCCGTCGCCGATTTCGATGAGCTCCCCGCGCGAGACGATCACTTCGCCGCCCCGAGCCAGCGCTGCGAGAGTCACCAGCACGGCCGCCGCGCAATTGTTCACCACGATTGCCGCTTCCGCTCCTGTCAAACGCGTCAGCAATTCGGACGTATGTACATCGCGTTTGCCGCGCGCGCCCCCCTCTAGATCGTATTCGAGATTGCTGTATTGCGTCGCGGTGCGGCGGAATTCGTCCACGACCGTTTCCGGCAACGGCGCGCGCCCCAGATTCGTGTGCAGAATCACTCCGGTGGCGTTGATGACCGGCTGCAGCGAGCGCGAGAGAATCTTTTCCACTTGGACGGAAATGAGCTCCTCCAGGGAGGCGCCATCAAGACTGATGGCCGTCCAATTCGATTCACCCGCAATGCGCGCGCGCAAATCCGCGAGCACCGCGCGCGCCACTTCGACCACCAGGTTGCGGTCCACGCGTTTCGAAAGCGCCGCCAGGCGTGGCTGTGCGAGCAATTCATCCACCGACGGAATCTGCCGCAGCAATTCCGCCTGCTCCGCCGAAACCGTTTTCTTTCCCCGCATTTCCATTCGAACATTTCAGCACAGTGCGGAGCGGCGAGCAATGTCGGTGGCCTTCCCCCCGGCCGGGGCAGCAACGGCGGTCCACTTCAGGGGATCGGGTTGGAAGACGCGGCAGAGTGCGGTAGCGGATTCGAATCGCCTCCAACGCAGCCGGTTGACGGTTTTGCTCCGTACCCCTAGCATGGAGACTCGAGGGATTCCTCCACCCATGGCGACCATTGACGAAGAGATGGGCACGCTCGAACGGGACATCCGTCAGCTCAAGATCGAATACGACCAGTATTTCGGCGGCGGCAGGAAGCGTCCGCCCACGGAAATCGAGTGGCGTATCGAGCAACTCCTCAAGCGCTACGCGGAGCGTGGCGGCGAGATGAAGTTCGCGCAGCGATTCCGCTTCAACAACCTCAACCAGACTTACGCAAAATACAAAGATATTTTCAGGAAGAGAACCGCGCAGAAAGAAGAAGGAAAAATCCAGCGGCATTTTGGCGCGGCGGCGAAGGAGATTGAGGCCGCTCGCGCTAAAAAAGAAGCCGCAGAGCAAGCGGCGGCAGCCGCAGTGGGAGACTCCAAGCCATTTCGCATGACTTGTTCCGAGCCAGAACGCGAAACGGAGAAGGTCGACCAGTTGTACCAGGCGTTTCTGCAAGCCAAGCAGACGGCCGGGGAAGAAACGGGAAAACTGTCGCGCTCCAGTTTCAACGATTTTGTGCTGAAGAAAACGAAAGAACTGCAAAAGCAGAAAAACTGCAAAGATGTCGAATACGTCGTGGAAGTGGTCGAAGGCCAGGTCAAACTGAAAGCGCTCGTGAAGTCGTAAATCTCCTCCGGCGTTTCCCATAGGGTTTGTACTTCCCCTATTCGCGCGAGCCCCTTACACTGTTGTGCTTTTCTCATTGTGGAGGAATTTATGGCGGTGCAGCGCGCGCTCATCAGTGTGTTCGACAAGACCGGGATTGTGGAATTTGCGAAGCGGCTGGCGGTGCTGAAGA
>JBGQDD010000537.1:0-2100 GCA_041495665.1 Candidatus Acidiferrum sp. | reverse complement strand
TGGCGCATCTTTGCGGAATCGCCACGCTGACGCGGCGCTTCGTGGAACAACTGGCGGGCACGAGAACCCGTATTCGAGATACGCGGAAAACGATGCCTGGTTTGCGGGCGCTGGAAAAATATGCAGTGAAGACAGGCGGCGGCGCCAACCACCGCTTCGGACTCTACGACACCATTCTCTTAAAAGAGAATCACATCGCGCTGGCCGGAGGAATCAAGGCAGCGCTGGACAAAGCACATACCTATGCTTCACCAGAGGTGCCGCCGCCACGGGCAGCAAGCGCCTACGATGCGGCCGGGTTGGACCCGGAGGTCGTCGGCCCGGGACCGTTGCCGGTGCAGATCGAGGTTCGTGACCAGAACGAATTGCTTGAAGCTCTCGGAGCCGGGGCGGAGGCGGTACTGCTGGACAACATGACACCGGAACGCGCTGCGGAATGCGTGAAAATCGCGCGCGGGCTTCGCGCGGAATGCGTGATCGAAATCTCCGGGGGGATCACGCTCGACAATGCGCGCGCTTACGCGGAGGCCGGGGCCGACTTTCTTTCTTCCGGGATGCTCACGCACTCGGCGCCGGCCGCGAACCTCAGTCTGCTTGTGGACAACATCGAGGGAACGTAAGCTTAGGCGGCGCGAAGGGGCGCGGTGAGATCCCGATGGCTCAAGAATCCTTACCGGGCACAACCGACCGGCGGCTGGCAGGGTTGCTTGCGTTGCTGGCAGAAAATGCCACCATCGTGATCAGCGGCGCGCGAATCGCCAGAGAGGTCGGCGTTTCGCGGTCGATGGTGTGGCAGTGGGTGGAACGGCTGCGCGGATTGGGCGTGAAAGTGAAGAGCCAGCCAGGCACGGGATACTTCCTGGAGCAAGTCCCCGATATCCTGACTCCGGACATGCTGAAGCAACGGCTGAAAGGCAGCCTTTTCGGGAAACGCATCTTTCATTTTTTCAAGACGGATTCGACGAATCGCGTGGCGCTGGAATTGGGACATGCCGGCGAGCCGGAAGGCGCCGTCGTGCTGGCGGAAGAACAAACCGCCGGACGCGGGCGCGCGGGCCGCAAATGGCATTCCGAGCGTGCGGCGGGCATTTATGCGACGTTGCTTCTTCGGCCAAAACTGGCGCCGGTGCAAGCTCCGCTGCTGACCATGATGGCGGGGCTCTCCGCGCATTCCGCGGTGCAGGCGCTGACGGGGCTGGAGGTGGACCTGAAGTGGCCGAACGACCTGCTCATTCGGGGAAAAAAGGTGGGCGGCATCCTGACGGAGATGCACGCGGAACCAAATCAAGTGCGATTCGTGATTGTGGGAATCGGGTTGAACGTGAATCAGGAGAAGTTTCCCGGTGAGCTTGCCGATGTGGCGACTTCCCTGCGCGCGGAAACGGGCAAACCGCAATCGCGCATGGAACTGCTGGTGCGGTTGCTGCGCGAATTCGACAGCGATTACAATCGTTTCCTGCATGAAGGCGTGGCCAGCGTTGTCGCGCGGTTCGAGTCGATATCGAGCTATGCGAAGGGCAAGCGCGTGCGGGTAACAAACGGGAGCGAGAGCTATGCCGGCACGACCGCAGGACTCGGGCCGGAGGGATTGCTGCAAGTGGAGCGGGAAGACGGGCGGGTCACGGCGGTGATTTCAGGCGACGTCACGGAGGCGCGCTAGATGCTGCTGACCATTGACGTGGGGAACACCAACTCGGTGCTGGGCGTTTTTCGCGGCGAAGAGCTGATTGCGAACTGGCGCTTGACGACGGCGCGCGAGCAGACCATCGACGAATATGGCGTGCTCACGAGGAATTTGTTCACCCTGGCGGGACTGGATCGGGACGCGATTACGGGCGTGATCATCAGCTCGGTGGTGCCGCCGGTGAATCGGACACTTGCGGAAATGTCGCGAGTTTATTTTGGGAAGAAGGCGCTGTTCGTGGAACTGGGTGTGAAGACCGGGATGGCCGTGCTGGTGGACAACCCGTCGGAGGTAGGAGCGGACCGGATTGTGAACGGCGTGGCGGCGTTTCATCAGTACGGCGGGCCGTGCATCGTGGTGGATTTTGGGACGGCAATCACGTTCGACGCGATTTCCGCGAAGGGCGAATACCTTGG
>JBGQDD010000536.1:0-2111 GCA_041495665.1 Candidatus Acidiferrum sp. | reverse complement strand
GCGCGTGCGAGGACGATTGCGCGGAAGAGAGCGCCGCTGTTACTTGTTGCTGAATCTCATTGGCCGTAGTTCTCAGCTCTTCGCGCTCCGCAGTTGCCGTTTCTTCCCTTTGTTTCGCCGCTTCCTCAAGTGCTCTCGCCGCCGTTTCTGCGCGCGCAACAATTTGTGCCTCCGACTGCTCCGACTGGGTCTTCAACCGGACGGCCGTTTCCTCTGCCTCCCGGCAAACGGTTCGCAGAGACTCCACCGTGTTTTGCAGATTCTGAGCGTGCTCGTTGCGCTGGGCTGCGCCTTCTTGTGAGAGCCTCATGGTCAGGTCGCGAGTGAGTTGCTCAAGTTGTGGCGCCAGCCAACGCGGCAATTCCGTTCGCAGCGCCTCGGCTGCTGCTGCATGGGCCGTCCGTGAATGCTCATCCGCCTGGTGCTGAAACTTTTCAATGGCATGCGCGGTTTCATTGGCGATTTCCGCGCGTCCGGCGGCAAACTTCTGCTCCCACTGCTCGAACGACAGCCGCAGCTCCGCCGAAACTGCCTGCGAAGCCGCTTCCCGCGTCGCCGCCTGAATTTGCTGCTTGGCATCCGCCATCAGCCGCGCAACCTGCCGCGCCAATTGTAGCGACGCATCCGTAGTGTTTGTCGGGGAAGGGAACACTCTCAGGTTGTCCACCCCAGCCGCCGGTGGAAGCTCGGCTTCGCCTAGATGCAGCGTCGCATCGGGTTCAGCCACCGGTGGCGGTAATGGCGAGGTCTCCGGGGCCGCATCCAACTTCATCACGATCTGCGCCAACTCGGGGAACGCGGTCCAATCTTCCGGCGGAAACGCGATGCCCCAGACGTTGCCGGAAACTTCCAGCTCCAGCGCTACCTGAAAAAGCTGCCGCACCGTTCGAGGCCGTTGAATCCAAGCCACTCGTCCGCGTACCGTGCGCGGCGGCTGCCCTGTTTCGGGGTGCGGGATTTCCATCGTCACCCACATATTTTTCAGGACGTAGTGTTTCGACTGGTAGCGGCAACCATGGCAATTGATAATCAGCGACGACGTTCGTTCCACGAACGGACGCCCCAGCGCATCGACACCCGTCACCACGAGAGGAACCGCCTGCACGATCCGCGTGCTGCGGCGCTTCCTTAACTCCGTGCTCGCGCTGGTAACGCTTTCGGACACCATTTCAGTTGTCTCATCGGCAAAATTGCCGCCTGAATCATTCATGCAGACCGCCGCCGTCCCTCAGTCTTTTCAGATTTCGCGCCAGCGAGTGAAATCGCCGCGGCTACTTCATATCACCACTTTGTGGTGTACCTTCCGAGGCCGGCCTGCGGTGCGTTCCGGTCAGGAACATCCATGCTTCTCTTGCGACCCAGATTGGCCCAACCAGCAAATAAATCGGTCCCTGGAAAAACGCCGGATGGTTTCCCTCGATCCGGTGACCGAGAAACAGAAACGCCCATCCGCCCAGAAAAAATCCCGCGCCCCAAGCCCATTTCATGAAAAGGAGCAGGATAAACCCGGCAAAAATCATCGGGATGCCAACACCATGCAGGAATTTGTTCCAGCCGGATTCGTGCTCGTGTTCGTACTGCGTCATGTAGTGCGCCAGGCTCGCCATTAGCGCACCTCCTGTCAGCCTTTTTCGCGGCTGCCATAGGTTTGGTGGGAGGACAGCCACCGTGGGAATGAAACTCTATACCGAAATGGGAGGTTTGGCTAGACCGTCCTGAACGTACTGAGAGTTATGCCGCGGTTCGCCTATTGCGGTGGAAAACTAGGCTATCCCTTGCGCAGCGAGGACAGCTCGTTCTTCACTGCTGCCCGGGCGAGAAACCCTATAAATCGCGCCGCCCTTCCATGGCCTTCAGCATGGTCACTTCGTCGGCATATTCCAGGTCCGCGCCCACGGGGATCCCGACGCCGATTCGCGTGACGCGCACACCCAGCGGCTTCAACAACTTCGAAAGGTAAACGGCCGTAGCTTCGCCTTCGGCGGTGGGATTCGTCGCGATGATGATCTCTTCGACGGCGGCGCCTTTTAGCCTCTCGATCAGCGTCTTGATATGAAGTTGCTCCGGTCCGCGGCCCGATAGAGGCGAGAGCGACCCGCCCAGCACGTGGT
>JBGQDD010000535.1:0-2130 GCA_041495665.1 Candidatus Acidiferrum sp. | reverse complement strand
GTGGGGCGCATGGCGGCACCGGCGCTGGCTGTTCTGGGTGATGGTACCCATGGTGTTGTGCATGTGCGTTTCGACAGTGTGGGGACGGTATCACTACGTGGTGGATGTGTTTGGCGGAATGGCGACGGGGACGCTGGGGTATGTGATTGGCAGTTGGATAATGAAAACGCGAGGCGCGATCGCAGCGGAAGCGCGCTAAATCGGCGGCCTGCGAAATTGCGGCTGAGTGCCCTCGAAGATTTTGGCGATGCGGAGCAAAACGCGCTCGCTCGAAACTCCGCCCATGAGTTGCAAACCAATTGGCAATCGAGAAGGCGTGAAGCCGCAGGGAACGGAAACGGAAGGCACGCCGGCAAGATTTGCCGGACGGTTGTTGCGCAGCAGCAATGCGCGAGCCGCATACTCGTGCTTCCCGATGCGGATCGTTTCCTGGTTCAAGAGCGGAGCCTCGATGGCGGTCGAGGGAAAGACGATGGCATCGGCATCCGACTCCGCCAGAGCCAGATGGAGTTGTAGCACAAACTGTTTCTGAATCTCCAAGGCCTGCAAATAGTCCAGCGCGGAAACCTTTGAGCCCATTTCCACACGCGAACGCACGTCATCGCCGTAGTCTGCGGCCCGCGCTGGAAAATATCCCTGCTGCGAGTGGAAAAGCGTCGCCTCAACCCAGGCGATATGATTGCCCGCGTCTTCGGTTTCATCCAGCAGGGGGATCGAGATGTCGGCGGTTTTCATACCTGCCTTGCAGAGATCGCGCAGGGCGGAATCAAAGGCGCTCCGCACCTCCGTGGAGAGCGCGTCGAAAAAGAGCTGACGCGGAATACCCAAACAAAACTTCCGCGGGTCAGACCGTAAAGATTCGGGTCTCGCCAGGTTGGGCTCCCGGCCGACGCGAAAATAAACCGCGCCAGTCAAGAGAGCCACGTCGCGGACAGTTCGAGCCAGCGGGCCGGTGCAATCGAGCAGAGGTGAGAGCGGGACGGTGCCTTCACAAGAGATGCGGCCCCAAGTTGGTTTGAGGCCCACGACGCCGCAGAGGGAAGCCGGAATGCGGATGGAGCCGCCAGTGTCCGTTCCAATGCTGCCGTAGCAAAGGCCTGCGGCAACAGCGGCGGCGGCTCCACCACTGGATCCGCCGGGGATGCGTTCGAGATCCCAGGGATTGCGGACGGGGCCGTAGTGGGGATTGTTGGAAGTTACGCCGTAGGCGAACTCGTGCATGTTGGTCTTGCCAAGAATGACGGCGCCCGCTTCTTTCAGCTGTGCGACGACCACCGCATCTTCCTTGGGAATAAAATCTTTCAGGATTTTCGAACCGGCCGTCGTTCGAATGCCTTTGGTGTAAATGTTGTCTTTCAGCGAGATGGGGATGCCGTGCAGAGGGCCGCGATCGCGATTTCCCTTGCGCCCACGCGGCGCGAAAAGTTCCGATTCAGCTTTTTTGGCCTGTGCGAGAGCAAGTTCAGCGGTCACGGTGATGTAAGCGTTCAGTTTGGGATTCAGTTGCTCGATGCGGGCGAGCATGAGCTTGGTGAGCTCGACGGGCGAGAGCTTGCATTTGCGGAAGAGTTTTCCGATTTCCTCAATGGATGCGAACGCCAGATCGGTATCGTTCATCGATGTCACATTAGATCATAAATGAAGATGTCCAGGCTAAAGCCCGGTGCTGCCCAAGCCTTCGGCTAGAAGATTCTTTCCTGGTGACGGAGGTTTCCGAAGGCGCCGATGTTCGCGATGATGAACGCGACGCGGAACTGATTTTCCGCGCGCACCTGCCCGAGGTTGATGCGGCGATATTCGACGGCGACGCCGCAGCAGCCGCCGTTGTAACTGACCTGAACGATCTGGTTTTGCAGCGTCTTGTTCTCGAAATCGTAGCCGACACCGGTGATGAGATTAAAGCCCTTGCGGGTTTCGCTCCCGTAGCCGACGAGCCCGCGGATCTGGTTCGAAAGCGGCTGTTGGAACGGTATGAATTGGGGAGGCAGGGGAATGGGCAGATCACTCTGCGCGGGGTTGTCGTCCAGGCGGAAATGAGCAACGGTTGCAAAAAATTCCCGATAAGGCTTCAGTTTCAGGAGTGTGCCGATGGTGACGAGTCTTTGGAGTTGGGGATCGTACTGAAGAATC
>JBGQDD010000534.1:0-2139 GCA_041495665.1 Candidatus Acidiferrum sp. | reverse complement strand
GGAGAGCCCCCGGGCTGGCCAATCATCTTTTTGGATGGATGCCATCATTATTTTGAATGCTTGCCGCTCGTGCCCAAATGTAAAGACGAGAATCGTCCTCAAGCGCGTGAGATAGTTTTCCGCCAGCGCCGAATCGCCGAAGTTGAAAGGCCACCCCATCGGTCCGCGCCGTGGCCGCGCCTGCCCGGAAATCACCAAGGGACGAACGGGAGTTCGTTTTCGCCCGGTTACGCTGTCGTGCGGCGCACAATCAACTTCTTCGCCGCAGGCGGTGGAATCAAGGTAGCCATCTTGCGGATCATCGCCAGCACCAGCCGCTTGTCGCCATCGGAGAGCGTAGTGCTGTACTTCTTGATCTCCGCCAGGAAGCGAATTTCGTCCTGCGAGAGCTCGCCGAGCGCTTTTTGCGTTTCGCGGTCGCGCGGCGTTTCCGTGCCAGGGAAAAAGTCCGCCAGCGAGATGTCCATGGCTTCCGCGATTTTAGCGAGCGTTTCCAGAGACGGGACGGTGTGCCCGTTTTCGACGCGCGACAGGTAACAACGCAGCAGCCCGGTGCGGCGCTCGATGTCGCCCTGCGACAGGCTACGCTGGCCCCGATAGGTCCGGATGACTTCCCCAATGTTTACTCTTGGTTTTTCTTTCGGCATGTTCTCCCCACTTGACGGGGTAGCTTACTCACTAACAGCAGGAGTGGCAAGAGAGAATTTCTGGCGGATGGTTCCAATGCGATAACGGGTGAGGAAACGCGGAGAGGACACGCCCCCTTGAAAATAGAGGCAGGAAGAGAAAAAGGCGAGCCGAAGCCCGCCTTTGTTCAGAATAGCCTCCGGGACTTCAATACGCACCCGCGCGAATCACACTTACCTCTGCGACGGCGCCACCGTTACCGGTTGCTGCAAGCGGAATTCCAGCAGCGTCTCGCTCGGCACTTTTACCTGCTGACCGCGCGTGAACACCTGTACGCCCGCCCCGGCCGCCGAGCCCACGCCCGCGCCGATCGCCGCGCCCTTGCCACCGCCCGCAATCGCGCCGATGATGGCGCCGGCTACCGCGCCCCCGCCAACTTTCTTCGCGGTGTCTGAACCGCGGCCCTTCCCTCTCAAACTGTAGTCGCTGCTGACGACCGGATAGTCCTTTCCATCGATGACCATGCGCGTCAGTTCGAGCTGCAGCTCGGCGCTGCCGGACATGTGGCCCGCTTCTTGAGCGTTCGCGAGCCGTCCATAAAGGTCGGTGCCTTTCCGCGCCACCACGAAATTGCCGATGTCCAAATCGGTCTCCAGGCTGGCGTGGAAAACGTCACCCACGTGGTTTTTTGAGGAGTCCACACCGTCAATCATCCGCACCAACAGAGACTGTCCCGCGGGGATAGTCACGTCTTCCCCGTAAGCGGAGTTCGCCATGCTGGCCGCCGGGGCTGGTGTCGTCGCCGGTTCCGCAGTGGGCGCTGGGGCGGCTTGTGAAGCTGGAACCGCTCGCGGAGCGGAATATCCGGAATTGCCTGTGAACGTCAGCGCAACAATCTCCGTGGTACTGAAAGTCTGAACTTCCCCATTTAGCTCAAAACGCAGCACGGCTTGCGTGCCGCCAAGATACTTCCCTTTCAAAATCCGGCCATCTTTCAATTCCAAAGTATCCGCCGCAGCGGCGCCCACGAAAAACAGCCCCAGCGCAAACACAGACAAAAAACGATTCATTCTCTTCATTGTTCCCTCTCACGATCGGAAATCTCAATTCCTGGAGATTTCCGCACTCGTTCCCCGCGCCCAAAGGCACCCTAATAATTCTACTGCATTGGATGGCGTGCATGCGGCGAATGGTTGCGCGAAATTCCATCACGAGTAGAGTCAGGAGGAGGCATGAATGGAGCTGGGGTTCCAAGCCGAACCGACCTGGACAGTCTATCGAAAGGCAATGGAGTTGGAATTGCTCCCCGACTAGGGCGCTGTTGGATCTAAATTCCAACCCTCGACCGCCAGTTCGGGTGTCGCGCCGTGGAGTGAGGTGAAATCAAATTTCGCCGTGATGGCCTTTTTCTCCCCCGGCAACAGAGAGAAATAGTTATCGCTCCAGAAAACGGGCGTTACGTCTTCCCCGCCTTTGCCACGTGTGAGCCGCGGATGAACCATGAACGCCACG
>JBGQDD010000533.1:0-2161 GCA_041495665.1 Candidatus Acidiferrum sp. | reverse complement strand
CTTTCTGAAATTCCATTCGAGCTTCGTTTCGTTCGCCCATGGCCCGCAGCGCCCGCGCTCGGGCGGCATGCAGGTCCGCGCGTTTCGGATCAAGCTCCACGGCGCGGTCCAGTGCGCGCGAAGCATCTTTTAGTCTTCCTTCGCGCAAGTACACGCTCGCAAGCCCCATCCAGTTGTCTGGATCGTTCCGCGAGGCCTTCAAGATTTCCAGGTATTCTTGCTCCGCTTCCGCCAGATGCCCGGACCAGCTCAGAATGCGCGCGTGCCACGCACGCACGTCCATGTCTTGCGGAGTCCGCGCCACTTCGCGTTCGACGATTCTCATTGCCGAAACCCAGTCTTGCGCCTCGGCATATTTCCTTATCTCTGCCTGCCAGTCGGGACGCTGCTCTTGTGAACGAATCGGCGAACTCATCAGCGATACTCCGGCGAAGAAGGCGAATAGTCGGAGCAACCGATAGGCGAGCGTTCGCTTGCGAGCGCGGCTTTTTTTGAGTTCAGGAGTTGATTTTCTGCACACGGCGACAACTGTTCCAGGTGCAATTGTCAGCCCACTCCCCGCAAGATATTCCGAAGTTGTTCCACGTAAACTCTGTGGAATGTTTCACTTTGGAATCTCATCTCTTGAGCGCCGGAGCGAGTTAGAACCGTCGCGGTACATCCCTTCAGATTCGTTTCAAATTGGTACAATGACTGGCCGGATCTCGGCTTCACGTGATCGATGAAATATCCCAAGACCCGGATGGCTGCGGTTTTTGGAGATAGACTGTCCGTATGAATCCACTCTACCTGGCCGCGCCGGCCGCGCTCACAACCGCGGGCGTTTTCGCATACGGTTGCGTTTATCCTCGCGCGCAACTTTTTGGGCGAACCGTATGCCGGACCAACTCGGCACGCAAGTTGGCGCTTACCTTTGACGATGGACCGAATCCTTCGATCACACCTAAACTGCTTGATCTCCTCGATCGCCACAACGCCCGCGCGACATTTTTCCTCATCGGGCGTTACGTGCGCGAGTGTCCTGAACTGGTTCAAGAGACCGTTGCGCGTGGACACCTCGTCGGCAATCACACCGAGACGCATCCGAATCTTTTCCGGCTCACCCGCAGAGAGATCAGGATTGAGCTGCGACTCTGCCACGACGCGATTTCCAATGCGCTGGGCTCGCCGCCAAAGTGGTTTCGCCCGCCCTTTGGGATGCGCAATCCCTGGGTCATTCCGGCGGCCCGCGAACTCGGCTACCGCACGGCCATGTGGACGCTGATTCCCGGCGATTGGCGGGAGAAACCGGCGGAATGGCTGATACCGCGCATGCAGCCCATCGCCGACCATGCACAGCGAAGCCTGGGAAATGGCTCCAACCCCGCCGCTGCTGGAACCGGAGATGTCCTCTGTCTCCACGACGGCGCGCACCGCGAGCTGAATGCCGACCGCTCTCGCACGCTCGCTGCTCTCGAACACTGGCTGCCCCGCTGGCGTGACCTCGGCCTCGAATTTGTTACAATCGGAGAAGCGGTGAGCACACCCGCTCCCTAATCATGGATGAACGCCAGTTTTATACGGAAAAAGAAGAGACCCGCAAGGTCAAGCTCATTTGCCCGAGTTGCCGCGGTGAATTCGAAGCTCCCGTGCGCTGGAAGGTCTGCCGGAAGAAAAAAGAATTGCCGCGCGGAATCGGCGAGGAAGACAAGCGAAAGTTTGCGAAAGCCAATTCCTACATGGTGCGCCTGGACGATCTCGTGGCTTGCTACAAGTGCCGGAAGCGCTTCGAATTGACCGGCCAGTCCACGGTGCTCATCAACGATAGTCTCGGCGATCCCAACGCCGACCCGGAAAACTTTGGCAATCGTTGAAAAAGTCGTTAGTTCTTAGTTTTTAGTCTTAAGCTCTAAGTAACCCGAACACTTCCGAGTGTTTCTTCGATAAGTAGGGCCACTCGATGGTGCAGGTCTCAACGAAGCGCAAAGAATTGGTTTCAATGCCGATTTCATTCTTTCTAGAATGAATACTCTGCGAGCACCCACTGGCGGTTTGGAGTAGCTTTTCGAAACTAACGACTAAAAACTCAAAACTAACAACTCCTCAAATCTCCGGATACATCTCAAAGAAGGCTTCGATGGACTGGCGAAACGTGTTCTCGATCTCTTCCTTGCTGCCTTCG
>JBGQDD010000532.1:0-2237 GCA_041495665.1 Candidatus Acidiferrum sp. | reverse complement strand
GTGCAGATCCGCGAAGTGGAAGGTGTCCAGCACAACGCCGGCGGCATTCGCAAAGGCATCCGCTTTATTGATGTTCATGCCCCAGCCGGCCAGCGCGCCCGAAATGGTCGCGAAGAGCGCGGGGCGGTCCGCGGTGAGCAGCGTCAGGGAGAACCCATGGCGGGTGGCGAGGAGTTCCGTCTGCACGGGATCCTTGCCCAGCTTGCGGTAGAGCGCAAAGTGTGCCGCAATCTCCGCCGCCGAATGCACCGCGAGATACCGCCGCGGGAATCCTTCGAGGAACCGCTCGATCTCTTCAAGGGTAGCGTCGCTCGCCAGCGCCTTCACCCGCTCGAGTAGCGATCCTTCATCTGACGCGTGCAAGCGGTCGCGATCCAGAGTGCGGCTGAAGTGGTTTGAAGTGGCCACGAAAAGCTGCCACAGCATTTCTGCCTTCCACGGCGTCAGTGCTTCCGGGTTTACAGAGTGAATGTCCGCATAGGTCAGCAGGCACAATCTTTGGAGGCGTTCCAGCGTTGTGACGGACTGCGCAAAAGCAGAAACGGTGGCAGGATCAAAGATGTCTCTCCGTTGCACGGTGGCGGACATTTCCAAGTGGCGTTCGATGAGGAAGTGGACTTCTTCCTTTTCTTCCGGCGAAAGATTCAACCGCGGGGCGGCGCTATCGAGCGCCGCGAGACTGCCGGTGACGTGATTCTCCACCGGCATTCCTTTGCCCACGTCGTGCAGCAACAGCGACAGGATCAGCAAATCCCGCCGCTCGGCGGTCTTCCACAGCGGCGCGAAATGCGCTCCTCGCTCGTCCGGTGGCTCCGCCAATTCCTGCAGGTGCTCGATGGTCCGCAGCGAATGTTCGTCCACCGTGTAGCGATGATAAAAATCACGCACCACCAGCGAGTCGATGGTTCCGAATTCCGGCAGGATTTCCGCTAGCAACCCCAGCCGTTGCATCGACCGCAAAGCCACGCCCGGATAATCGGAGCCCAGAATTTCGCGCAGCGTGTCCCAGGAAATTTCCGTGTTCTTCGGAGGGAGTTCTGGATGCGTCAGGATATAACCGATGCTGTGCTCTGCTTCACGGCTCAGCGGAGTACCCGTGCGAGCCGCTTCCGCGAAGAGCGAGTAGGTGATCGCGCGGTCCGACAGCACCGGCTGGTCGAGCACCTCGAGAAGGCCGTCCCGCACCGTGAAAGATTGGCCATCCCCCGGCTCGACCTTGGCGGCGCGTGCCGCATTGAACAAGCGCTGCCGCAGCGTTAACGGCACGGGAGTCTTCTGCTCGAGATAGCGCAAGAGTTGCCGGTTCAGCGTGCGGGCGTGCCGAAAATACTGCCGCATCCATTCGGCGGGAGTTCGCGCCACTCCGTCGCCCACACCCAGCGCGCGTTCTGCTGCCGCCGCCTGCAGCTCATAGGTGAGCGTGTTGTCGTTTCGGCCGTTGCTGTAGTGCAGAAAACATCGGATGGCGCTCAGAAAATCGACGGCCGCGGCCGAAAGCTCTTCCTCCGCGGCGGTGATGTTTCGAATTCCCTTTTTTTCGTCGACGATCTGCCGCAGCCAGATGGTGGCCTGATAATCCCGCATGCCGCCCGGCGATTCTTTCACGTTGGGCTCGAGGTGGAAAATCGTATTTCCGTAGCGCGTCAATCGTTCCCTGCTCAGCCTGTGAATTTGCGCCAGCAGGAAAGGCCGCGCCTGCTTTTCCGAGGCGGGGAGCACTTTTGTGTCCAGCTTATCGAAAAGCGCGGCATCGCCCGCCAGGAATCGGCGATCCAGCAATGCCAGGTGGAACTCCGCATTGTCCTCTTCGATTCGCCGGCATTCTTCAAGCGTGCGCCCGGCTGAACTGACCCGGAATCCGATGTCCCACAGAATTCGCGAAAACTCGGAGATGAGCGGCCGCGATTCCTGCTCTGCCTTGTCGTTTCCCAGCAAGAACAGGATGTCGAGATCGGAGTATGGGAACAGCATCTGTCGCCCGTATCCGCCCAGCGCGAGCAGGCACAGCCCTTGCGGCTCGCGATTGTGCGCGCGCAGAACTTCCCCAAAAATTTGCTGGACGTTCCGATCGGCTAGTTCGCACTGCGCGCGCAACGCTTCTCGCACACCGCTACCGGCCTCAAACTGTTGCCGGATGCGTTGCCGTTCGGCGTCGGCCTGCGGGCCGAGCACGGATAAGGGCGTTGGAGAACCTTGCATGTTCTTTGTGGGCGGAATGCCCGGATTGAGACCGGGGC
>JBGQDD010000531.1:0-2253 GCA_041495665.1 Candidatus Acidiferrum sp. | reverse complement strand
TTGTTGATTCCGCGGGGTGTCACATTTGTTGTGAATGACCGGGCCGATGTCGCGTGGGCTGCGGAGGCCAGCGGCGTTCACGTCGGGCAGGAGGATTTGCGGCCGGAAGCAGCGCGTTTGGTGATCGGGGCGAGTAAACTATTGGGCGTTTCGACGCACAATCTGGAACAGTTCAAGGAAGCCGCTTCTACTTCCGCTGACTATGTCGCGGTAGGACCGGTGTTTTCCACCTCCACGAAGGCCAACCCGGATCCAGTGGTTGGAATCGAATTCATTCGCCGGGTGCGGACACTGACGGACAAGCCGATTGTGGCCATCGGAGGCATCACGATCGAGCGCGCCGCCGAAGTTATTCGAGCGGGCGCCGATTCCGTTGCAGTCATCAGTGATATTCTTCTCGCGCCTGATCCGGGGCAGCGGGCGCGGCAATATATCGAACTTCTGGAAGCCGCGAACCATGCGGCTGCCGTCTGAGGCGCATCCGAATGGCCGACACCACGCACGCCATCCCACAAAATAACGCGAAGAACGAACCCGGCTTTGTGCGCGCCATCGGATTATTCGATGGCACGATGATCGTCGTGGGTTCCATGATTGGATCGGGCATCTTCATTGTGGCTGCGGATATTTCGCGGCAAACGGGATCTGCCGGTGGCCTGCTGCTCACCTGGATTCTCACCGGACTCTTGACGATTTCTGCCGCGCTTTCTTATGGCGAGCTGGCCGCCCTGTTTCCCCACGCGGGTGGCCAATACGTTTATTTGCGCGAAGCTTACTCGCCGCTCTGGGGATTTCTTTACGGATGGACGCTCTTCCTGGTGATTCAGACGGGGACGATCGCGGCCGTAGCCGTGGGATTCGCTCGCTACCTTGGCGTTTTGCTGCCATCGATTTCTCCCAACACATGGATTGTTCACCCCATCGCCCTCGGTTCAAAGTACGCCATCAGCCTCTCGATTCAGCAGTTGGTGGGCGTGCTGATGATCGTGTTCCTGACGTTCATCAATACGCTGGGCGTGCGGCTCGGGAAGCTGATCCAGAATGTTTTCACGAGCGCGAAGACGCTTTCTTTGCTGGGATTGATTTTTCTGGGTATTTTTGTGGGGAGAAATGCCGGGGCCATTACTGAAAATTTTAGCCACTTCTGGACCATTCGCAACGCCCAGCCCATCGAGCCTGGCGCGAATTTCCTGAGAAGCTTTGTGCCGACGATTACTGCTGCAAGCGGCGCGTTCGGTTTGTTGGTCGCGTTCGGGGTGGCGCAGGTCGGTTCGCTGTTCTCTGCGGACGCCTGGAACAATATCGGCTTCACGGCCGCGGAAGTGAAAAACCCCAAGCGCGACGTGGCGCTCTCCATGGCTTTCGGCACCATCATCGTGATCACTCTGTATTGCCTCGCGAATCTTGCCTATCTCTGCACGCTGCCGCTGGTGCAAATTCAGAGCGCTCCCGATGACCGCGTGGCCAGCGCGGCCCTGAACGCCATCTTCGGGCCAACCGGCGCGATGATCATGGCCGTCGCCATCGTCATTTCCACCTTCGGCTGCAACAATGGATTGATTCTTGCCGGCGCGCGAGTTTCTTACGCGATGGCTAAGGATGGACTTTTCTTTCGGGCGACGGGCAGCTTGAACAAGAAGGGCGTTCCCGGCACGGCCTTGGTGTATCAGGGGATTTGGATTGTTATCTTGATTTTGCTGCGCACGCGGCACGTGGACGCAGCCGGAGCAGTGACCTACGGCAATCTATACAGCGACCTGCTGGACTACGTGGTTTTTTCCGTCTTGATCTTCTACGTGCTCACGATTGCGGGAATTTTCGTACTGCGCGCAAAGCGGCCCAATGCCGAACGGCCGTACCGCGCGTTTGGGTATCCAGTTGTTCCTTTGCTGTATATCGTTGCGGCCCTGGCAATCATGTTCGTTCTCCTGCTTTATAGGACGCAGACCGCTTGGCCGGGGCTGGTGATCGTGGTTCTGGGCGTCCCGGTTTACTTGTTGTGGTCGCGGCGGGCGCCGCAAGTCGCACGCACGGAATAACTAAATTTTCTTGTAGGGGCGCGGCATGCTGCGCCCCTACAATGCTTAAGGCCAAATTGGCACTGGTACCAGGAATCGGGGCCGACCCCCTAAGGAGGAGTTGCATGGGCAACCCCTTGTTCGCCAGAAAACCGATGAGCATGTTGCTCTCGGAAGCCCAGGAAGTAGGCGGGCACAGTCTGAAGCGCACGCTCGGCCCCTTTCAACTGACGGC
>JBGQDD010000530.1:0-2268 GCA_041495665.1 Candidatus Acidiferrum sp. | reverse complement strand
TGTTCGATGAGAACGGCAAGCTGGTTTCCACCATGCGTGTGATTGAGGATATCAGCGAGCGCAAGCGCATCGAAATCGAGCTGCAGGAAAAAACGGACCTTCTTTCCACTGTGACTCATGCGCTCAATACTTACCTCGAGGTGGGTGATTGGACCGCGGCGAGCCGCCATCTGCTGGCATTTGCGATCCAGAAGACGCAAAGTGAATACGGATTTCTGGGAGTCGTCCTCGAGGGCCAAGTCTTGCGCATCCTGGCTCATGACGGGATTGTGTGGGATTCCAAGCTCAATCGCGAACTCTTCGAAGGGAAACTAAACCAATTCGCCGTCTGCGGCTACTTCGAAGTCGAACATAAGCACAACCTCTTGGGTGAGATCATTCTTAAGGGCGAAACGATTATCACCAATTGCCCTCGGAGTGATCCTCGCGCCGGCGGCGTCCCTGCCGGACATCCGGCGATGAATTCACTCGTCGGCGTTCCCATTTTCAAGGGCAAGGAGACGGTCGGTTTAATCGCCGTCGCCAATCGCCCCGGTGGCTACACGAGTCAGCAGGTTTTCCATCTGGAGTCGATGTCGCAGGCGACGGGAATCCTCTACGACAACTACCGGCAAAGCCTGAAACGCACCGCTCTCGAAGAGGAACAGAAGCGCTTGGAATCCCAGGTACGCCAGGCGCAGAAAATGGAAGTGCTCGGCCGGCTGGCCGGTGGCGTGGCCCACGACTTCAACAATATGCTGATGGTCCTCGGCGGCTGCACGGAATTATTGGACCGTTCTTTGTCCAGAGAATCTCCCGCTCGCATGTATCTGGATCAAATCCAGCGCACCACCGAAAAAGCCGCTGCTATCACGAAACAACTGCTGACCTTCAGCCGGAAACAGGTTTTTGAGATCCATCCGATCGATTTGCACGAATCACTGGCGGAATCCGAGTTCATGCTTCCTCGTCTGTTGGGTTCGGACATCGAGCTGACGTTTCACCATGACGCCGGGAAGTCTTGGATTCTCTCAGCCCCCACCCAGATCGAGCAGGTCATCGCCAATCTCGCTATCAATGCGCGCGATGCCATGCCCGAAGGTGGCCACTTGGCCATCTCCACTCGCAATGCCACAATCCTGCCGGAAGAGGGCGCGGAATCTCCCTCGCTCTCAGGGAATTGGGTGGTCCTCGAAGTGAGCGACACCGGCGCTGGCATTGATGAAGAAACTCGCGCTCAGCTCTTTGAGCCATTCTTCACCACCAAACCTGCAGGGAAAGGGACCGGGTTGGGGCTTGCCACCGTCTACGGGATCGTCAAGCAGAGCAACGGCCATATTCGCGTGGCGAGTACTCCCGGAGAGGGCGCGCTGTTCCAACTCTATTTTCCGCTGGTCGAGGCCGCCGTTCCAAAATCTCAGGATTCCTCTCCGGCCGAAACCACGGAGGATGTTGGCGGCGGAGCCACGATTCTGGTTGCGGATGACGAACCTGCCTTGCGGCATGCTGTGGTGGAAATCCTCCGCGCGTCCGGGTACAAAGTCTTCGAAGCCCAGACAGTTCCGGATGCTCTGGAAATCGCGGAACAACATGTGGGTGAGTTGGACGTTCTCTTGACCGACATCGTCATGCCGGTGTTGCGCGGGCCCGAACTCGCTCGTCGCGTAACCAAAATTCACCCGGATATTCGGGTGGTTTATATGTCGGGTTATGCGGAAGGATTTCCCGAAGGAGAACTCCCGGCCAATTCCGTCTTTCTGCAAAAACCATTTCGGTTTGCAACTCTTCTTGAACAGCTTAAACTCGTTCGGCGCAGAGCCTGAGCCTGCACAATCTCTTTCTCGGACGAGGATGATGAATACATCGCGGATAGCTCGCTGCGCCGGCTTGGCTTGCCTGCTCCTCCTGGAGCCTCTGGCCATGCCCGCGCGGGCCTCCAAGTTAACTCTGCCGCCCGAGACGCCCGCCATCCTCGACAAAATCTATTCCTTCGACCTCGAAGGAGCAATAGAGGCCGCGAAGCGCATGGAACAGGAACGGCCCAATCACCCGTTGGGCTATCTGCTGGAAGCGGAAGCCTTGTGGTGGCGCATCTGGTGTACTTCCTCCGAGTTCAAGTATGGAATGAGCGACGCCCGGCGACGCCCGAAGCTCGAAGCGGATCGGCACTTTTTGGAGCTGGCCGCCAGGGCCTTGTCGTTCGCGGAAGCGCGGATCAAGCAGAGTGAATCCGCGGAAATGCAATTTTATGCCGGCATGGCTGAAGCGTCTTCTGCACGGCTCTACGGG
>JBGQDD010000529.1:0-2286 GCA_041495665.1 Candidatus Acidiferrum sp. | reverse complement strand
TGGTTCAGCATGGACGTGTAATCCGGAATTAGCTGGTTCTCCAGCGAGTTCGCCTTTCCGAGTTCCTGCCCGGCCACCTGATTTGTGAGCCCGAGCTGTTTGTTTGCCGCTTGCGCCTGTCCTCTGGCCATTACTTGATCTCCCGGAAGTACGATCCCCACTTCGCTCGCTTCCATCCCACGTGCATGATCAACTTCCCGAAATTGCCATCGATTTCCGGCGGCAGCCAGCAGTGAGCGTTCGTCAAACCGCTCTCCCGCGCCGCCTGCATCACTTCCCGGTCCATCGCCAGGATGCGCCCCAGCTTTTCTCTTCGCGTGCCCACAAACGGCTCGAGAAACAGGTACGTCTCCGCCGTCCTCCTCAGAAATACCGCCATCTCTGGCTTTCCCGAGTGTCCATCGAGCACCGCGCGCACTACCCAGCGCTTTTCGTCCGTCAAGTCCGGCAAAACGTAATCAAACCCCTGCGCGCCGTACATCGCCCGCACGATCGGTTCATCCGCGAGCTCGAATTTCCTGATTTTGATCACGTTAGACCGGCGGCTGGCCCGGATGCAGGAACTTCGGCGGCACTTTCCTGTTTCCCGGCACTATCGCCACGTTCCTGCCCACGAAATCCTGCACCGCTTTCAGCGCCTCGCCCAGTTTCGGGTCCTGCTGCTGCAATTTCGGCAGGTTTGGCAGTATCAGGCTCATGCGTCTTATCCCCCAGGCTCGACTAACCGTCGACCTGGGCGGCCCCCTTATGTCCCTCTGACAGGAATGATCGGGTCAGGCTTCATCATCGGAATCAGCCGCTCCATCTGGAACCAGCTTCCCACCGCGTTCGTTCCCACCAGATAGAACAGCCGCTCCCCGTGAATGTTTACGTTGCGCTCGAAATCTCCCGCTGGCGCGAGTGATAGCGCCACCGACCGCAATTGCGTAGTCCGCGCCGCCGACTCCGCGAACAGCAGCAAATTCCCCGCACCGATCGCGCGCCCCGTCACGTAGTCGCACAGCTTCCGATGCCCGCGGAGCTGCAGCATCTCTTCCTCCTGCACGCTGGGCCGCCCGGCCGTCAGGTAATACGAGTTGATTGCCGCGCCATCGTTCGAAAGCTGCCCAGGCGTGAGCTGGTAAATCTTCCCGATGCCCGTTCCGTTCCCGAAAAATATCTTCGCCGTGCCGTCTGGCCGCTCCGACAAACAGCAGGAATTCGCGTCAATCGCCCACGGCGCCCATTTCCTGGCACCGCCATGCTGAATCAGCTTGTTCATGAACATCGAATACACCGCGCCGGGCGAGGCCGCCACTTCCTCTCCCGTCGCCTGGAATTTGTACTCCATCGCGAAAACAATGCGCCCAAAGCCTCCGGAAACCGGCACCAGCGGCACTCCGAACAGGATTCGCTTGTTTTGCTGGTCGATTTGCGTCCAGACCGACATCCCCATGCTCCAGTCGATGCCGTCCCACACCACTTTGCCCGTCTTGCTCGCATCCTCCTGGATTTCCTGGCTCACCTTGATCGGGTCCGAGCCCCAGAAGAGATACGCTCCATTGCGATTCGCGAATGCCGCCCACTCCTCGCCCGTATCTACCGCATTCGGCCCGGAGATCCCGATCTTGTCGCTCACTTCCGCCACGTTCCAGCTCGAGGGCTCGTTTTGCCCGTCATCCGTGGTGGACGCGAGATACCGCTCCTTGCCCAAATACAAATTCCCGCGAATCGAGAACGCGCCCCGCAGCGCCTGGCCGTCGTTCGGCCGCACCTGCACCTGGCTCAGCGTCCCATCGAACGATTCCGGATTGAACGCGTAGCTGATCCACGCGATGCTCGTATTCACCGGCGCGGCCGTCGGAAACAATTCCAAGCTGTCGATCGTCACGCTCTGCCCCGCAGGCATTCCCGCGTCCGTGTAAACCCGCAGCAGCGCATCCGCCGGTATCGTCTGTAACCCAGGCGTCACTCCCGAAATCGTTTCGCTGAATCCTCCAGAGGTCATGTTCGCCAGCGGCATCACCGCTGCCGCCAAAGACCCAACCGTTGGGCTGAAAAGTTCTACGAACAGGTTCCCCAGCACGTTTGCCGTCACCTTCGCGCGCACCCGCACCGAATAGCCCGTCGAAAGCTGTAAAATCGGCACGCCCAAGAAGTCCGCTGCCGCTGATTGCGTGATCATTCCGCCAGGTCCAGTGATTTTGTATGCGTCCTGCCACACTCCGCCATTCGCTACCCGGGCTCCGCCCGCTTGCGTATTTGTCCAGCCAAGCGGCACATCTGATCCGCCGACCCCTGTTCCCA
>JBGQDD010000528.1:0-2310 GCA_041495665.1 Candidatus Acidiferrum sp. | reverse complement strand
ACTTCGCCAGCACGCTGTACACGCTGACGAGTTCGAGCGTCGGAAAATAGCCTCGCTTTTCACCCTTCAGCCGAAATTCTTTCGCGCGAACGTCGGAGGCGGCAAGTTGCAAGCCAGCGTTGTGCGTCATCGCCATCGCCACCAGGTTGTCCCCCGCCTGCTCGGCTTCCCCCGGCAGCTCTTCGGGCGTAACCTCGATGGGCTGCGCCTCCGTAAATCCGAGCTGGTATCTCAAAAAGACTTCCAGCTCATCCTCGCGGCCTTCGAGTTGCAAAATTCGCTGGATCACCTGCGCCTTCGTGAGCTGGGCTTTCGTCACTTCCACCGGCAGTTCGTATCCTTCTCCCTGCCGCTCCCGCGTCACTTGCAGAATCTTCTCCGCGCTTTCCTGCTCCTTGCGCAATAGCTCGAGGGAATGCCGCACCTTCCCCAGTTCCAAATAGGCCATCGCCGTTCGAGTGATCACGTTGTTCTTCGTCTCCTCGAGCGCAATCTTCTGTGCTTTGGACTGTTCCTGCATCTCTTTTGCCTGGCCCCGCAGCGGTTCGTTGAAAATCTGTTCCGTGTACGACACGTTGAAGATAGATGGCGCGCGTCCACCCGGCGTTTCCGGTATGCCGTACGTATACCCCGCGCCGGAGCCTGCATAGAGATTCGGCATGAACTGCGCCTTGGTAATCTGCGCGGCGCGATCCGCCACGCTCGCTTGAATCTTCGCCACTTGAATCTCTTTGCTGTTCTGCATCGCCAGCTCAATCGCGCGTCTTAGCGTCAGCGCCACCGGCGCCCCATCCTTGGACGTCTCTTGCGCGCCCGCAGCGCCGCCGCACAACACCAGCAACGCAGCCATCCCCGCAACACGACCGAGTGATTGCATTTTCATGCTCCTTCGCCGCCGCTCAATTTCCAAAGGCTCGCCTCAACAATATCTTGCGGAGTCTCGCTCCACGAATCCCTGTCCTCCGGCCCAAGACTCAGTTCTCAGGAAAATAAAAAGGGCCGCCAATCGCCGCCCCCGGTTCACTTTCCGTGCCTATCCCCTACTCCCTAATCCCTATCCCCTGTTCCTTTCCTTCACTCGTACCTCAACGACTCGACCGGCTGCAGGCTCGCCGCCTGGTTCGCCGGCAAGTACCCGAAGAAAAGCCCCGTGGAACACGACACCACAAACGCGATCACCACGCTGATACCAGAAACCGGAACCCGCAGATTTCCCGGCAGAAAAAACTGCGCGGCTACCGGTATGGCAATGCCGATCAAAATCCCAATGACTGCCCCGCCTCCGCTGATCACGAACGATTCGATCAAAAACTGGTACATGATCTCGCGCCGCGCCGCTCCAATCGCCTTGCGAATCCCGATCTCCCGCGTCCGTTCTTTCACCGTCACCAGCATGATGTTCATGATGCCGATTCCGCTGATCACCAGCGCGATGAACGCGATGATGATGAGCACGATCGTCAATGCCAGCGAAATATTCCTAGCCGCGCCCAGAATCGCCGTCAGCGATTGCACCTTGTATTCCGCTTCGGCCGGATGCCTGCTCCGCAGCAGTTGGCCCACTTGCCGCTCGACGGAGGGCACGTCTTCGGCTCGCGCCGCCTGCGCGTCCAACAGCCGCACCACCTCCATGCCCGTATAATATTTCATAAGGGAAAAGGGAATAATGACGGAATTTTCCTGAATATCGGAAAGGCCGAAGGTCTCGACGCGCTCGCGGAATACGCCGATCACCGTGAACGTCAGCTCTCCCATGCGCATCGATCTGCCGATCGGATTTTCCTGTCCGAAAATCCGCTCCGCGAGTTGCGTGGTGATCAAGCAGACTTTGCTGCGCATCTCCATGTCCGCGGCATCGAAATACCGTCCTCGCAGAACGAGCAGCCGGCGAATCGTCTGGTAACCCTCCGTCACCCCCACTAGGTTTACCGGACGCTCCACTCCGCCCGTTACCACGGCCATCGGCAGTTCTCGCGTTCCCGCCACTTCGATCACATTGGGGATGGCCTTGATAGCCTCCAAGTCCTTCACCGTCATTTCATGACTAAGCGGCTGCGGCTTATCCGGCCTCTGGACCAGCTCCACCCACACCAGGTTAGAGCCGATACTCTCGATCTGGGAAAGCACGAATTTTTTGCTGGTCAGCGCCACCGTGACGACCAGAACGATGGAAGCGCTTCCGATAATCACACCCAGCGACGTCAGGATCGCGCGCAGTTTATTCGCTCGCAGCGCGTCGATCGCCACCGACACCGTCTCGCGGAAGTCCATCATTTACCTTTGACCGGAATTTTCCCGCGCAGTTGCTGT
>JBGQDD010000527.1:0-2316 GCA_041495665.1 Candidatus Acidiferrum sp. | reverse complement strand
TGGCGCAGCCGATGACGCCGCCGCCGATGATCAGAATGTTCGCTTGATCCATGACCCCATATTACTGGTCTCCGCCGATTTCGTCGAAGTACGGCTTACAGGCAACGAGTCGTGCTTCGGTCCCGTCATGGACAGCATAGGAAGCTTGTTTGTTTGCTTCATAACCGTTGCGCCAAAGGGCCGCGGCGCCGTGCCCGCCGTCTTTGTTGATCGCATAAAAGTAGATGTGAAACGTGCCGAGCTTTTTCTTATCGTTTTTATAGTTGTGCGCGATGCGCGCCAGCGCTTCGAGACAAGCTTGTTCCGGTGACATGCCCTTGCGCATCATTTCAATAATGGTGTGCCCGCCGGAAATCTTGATGTTTTCTTCGCCCTTGCCTGTCGAACCTGCGGCGCCCACTTCGTTGTCCACGCAGCATCCCGCGCCAATGATCGGTGAATCCCCGACCCGGCCGGGAATTTTCCACGAGAGTCCGGAAGTCGTCGTCGTGGCGGAAATATCTCCGTTCGAGTCTACGGCCATGCACGGAATCGTGCCCGTCCGCGGATGCGCGATAACGCGCTCAGCGTAGGCGATCTGTTTTTCATTGCCGTCGAAGATCGCTGAAATGTGTTCTTTCCACTCCGGTGAATCGATTCCCGGCCGCCAGTTGAACGAAGACGAAGCCTTCCACGCCAGCCATATCTTGTGCGAGTGCTCGGTGAGCAGATTCATCTCCTCGAATCCTTCAGCCACGGCAAAACGCCGCGCGCCGTCGCCCACGATCATCACGTGGTTGGTTTTCTCCATGACCGTCTTCGCAAGGCGCGCAACGTTCTTGATGCGGCGCACGCTCGCAACCGAACCGGCGCGGTGCGTGGGCCCATGCATGACGCTGGCGTCCAGCTCCACTTCTCCCTCTTCATTGGGCAGTCCGCCGTAGCCAACGGAGTCGTCGTTCGGATCGTCCTCGACGACGGTGACAGCCGCAACGACCGCGTCGAGCGTGTCGCCCCCTCGCTTGAGGATGTCCATGCCTTTATCGAGAGCGTGGAGGCCGTTGGCGCTGGAAATGATCAGCGGGCGTTTGCCCTGCGCGGCCGGCGCAAGGCTTGCGAGCGCGGGCGCATCGCTGCCATTCGGGAGCGAGCGTCCGAATAGTTTGCCGGCACTGGCAACCGCGCTCCCGGCAAGCGAAGTGAGAAAAAATTTACGCCGTGACCATAATTCCATTTGGGACCCTCCTGGATGTGCGGAGGGCAATATACAACAATTGAGAGTCGATAGTTGACCGGAGATAGGCTAGAACGCCGCGTCAGCAGCGCCGCCTTCAGAATACCTCAAACGAAAAGCTTCTGCTTTGCCATTCGATTTCCGAAATGAGAAGAGTTAGCAATACGCGTGCGAATGCAACTGCGTCAAGATCCTTGCGCCACTCTCCAGCGTGCGGTTATTTTCTCTGATCGAAGGCGTCGCGGAGGCCGTCGAGCATGTGCGTTGCGGCTTTTGCGTTATCCGTTTTTCGAATGTCGGACCAAAGCGAGTTGTTGCTCTTAGGATCGATCAGCGAGATGCGCGTGGAACCCGGCGGCACCGCTTCATCTGACGCGATGAAATTATTTTTGCCGGCTTTGGGATCGGCAGCCGGGGCGTTTTCCCCGCCGGGGACGAACCTCACGTAATTGCCGTTCGAGAGGCGCAGAACGATATCTGCTTTCTGCGGCGTGTCGACAACCTGAAGGCGTCCCCATTTTGAGAGTTCCGTGTAGGCGGTGTTCAGGAGCTCGGCGGAAGTCGTCTGGTTATCGACGTACAGCGTTTTGGCGGAGACCACGCTCGTGGGGAGTGAAGCGCGCTTCTCATTAGCCTGTGTTCTTATCGCACCGAAGAAAAACAACAGAGTTACGGCCGCAAATACGCGCGTGAAAACTTTCATGAGGACACACTCCTTGCCGCACGGGTGCGAGCCGATACGGCCACAAAGCGATCTGAATTTTGCTGGCAGTCTATGACTGGCAGGCGCGCCCGGTAACTGGACTGAAGACGAGAAAGAGGGCAGTAGGCGCGGCGATATAGGAGTCCTGTCCCGAAGGGCAATCGGGCGAATCCTGCGGTGCGCTCCGCGACCTCCGCCCCGAATCCCGAGAAGCAAGAGTTCATGCCGAGATTTCGACGGGCGAAGAGGACTCGCGCGGGTACTCGCCTTCCCAGCGCGCGATGACGACGCACGCGACACAATTGCCGAGAACGGTGACTGCGGTGCGGCCCATATCCATAAGCTGATCGATGGCGAAGAGAAGAAATAATGGTTCCATGGGCAGATGAAACGAAGTTGC
>JBGQDD010000526.1:0-2321 GCA_041495665.1 Candidatus Acidiferrum sp. | reverse complement strand
CCAGCGTCGCCCGCTTTTGTAAACGTATTTCAGACTCAGGACACTAGTTGGGGAGCGCGATTTCTGTCGTTGGCTTAAACACCAGTATTCGCTGGCTATGCAATGTCAGCTTGACCTACACTGTTTTCCACTCCCCGGGGCTCGAAGAAATCTCGGTCAAAAGAGTCGGTGAAAGAGGAATGATGGTCACAGCCGTAGTACGTCCAAGCAGTCCCACGAAGCCTGCGATCGGCTTGCCGGACCGCCGTTACGACCATTTATTTTTCTCGGCCATGGCCCTGCTGATGCTAGGAACCGTTTTCGTGGGCTTTGCGCACACCTACTATGTCGCCGGGGTGTTCCACGCGCCGCTGCCTAGCCTGATCATTCACCTGCACGGGGCGGCCTTTTCCTGCTGGATCCTCTTGCTCATGACGCAAACGTCGCTGGTCTCCGCCGGCCGCGTGGACATCCATCGCCGCCTCGGCATTGCCGGGTTCCTCCTGGCGTGTCTCATGATTATCCTCGGTGTTCTGGCGGCCACGGATTCGCTGGTCCGGCGGGCGGTGATCCGAAATTTTTCTACATCATTCCCCTTACGGATATGCTGATTTTTGCGACGCTCATCTTTTTCGCTTTCCGCGCCCGCTCCAATCCCGCAGCGCACAAGCGCGTCATCCTCGTCGCCACGATCGGGCTGACAATTGCCGCCATCGCCCGTTGGCCGTTCGTCTTTGTCTTCAGGAACGCGGCCATGGCAGCGCTATTGTCCTACCTCTTCCTGATCATCCTGGCGACCTATGACGTGTGGTCCACGCGCAAGGTTCATCGCGCTACGCTCTGGGCGAGCGCTTTCCTCATCTTCGTGCAACAGACAAGACTACCCATCGGCAAAACAGAGGCGTGGCACGCCTTTGCCACCTGGGCGCAAACGCACGCCCGTTAACCCAAATTATCCTCCGGTGATCTAGAAGTAGTCGCATGGAAGTCGCAAATAGGAAATTACAAAAGGAAGTGGCGCGCCCGGAGAGACTCGAACTCCCGACCCTCTGGTTCGAAGCCAGATGCTCTATCCAGCTGAGCTACGGGCGCTGGGGGCATTATAGCAAGTGGCAGGAGAGTTTTGTGGTGGATTGAGTTATGCGCCTCGGGGGAAGGGCGCAGCAGTGCTGCGCCCCTACAAGGAAAATGCGTTTCGCTTACGGGCGGGACAACCCGGCCCGCCTCAGAAGGCGGCCCCTACAAAGGCACAAAGACTAGGCAACTCCCGACTGTACTAGGCGATTTCTGGGGGAGCGGGGGCGAGTTCGAATTGGAGTTGTTGGGCACCGAGAACCGGGTGCGTGGCGGTGAGTTTCACCGTGCCTGGTTGTTCCTTGGCGCGAATCCAGATGGCGCCGGTGCCGCCGATTAAGGCGAAGGGATTGTCGCCGATGATTTCGGCGGGGCCTTCCAGTTCGAACTTGATGGCGTCGTTGGCGAAGGGGCGGATGGCGCCGAATTCATCGGTTACACGCAACACCACGCGAGTGGAATCGGCACCATCGGCGTTCAGCTTCGTATCGTCCGGAAGCAGGGCAAATTTCTGGTCGATGCCTCGGCCGGAAAGGGTCTTGGAGATTACCTGCTTGCCTTGCAGGTAGCCATCAATGCGCAAGTCTCCCCAGTTGCCGACGGCTCTCCCCAAATCGACAACAAACGGGGAATAGCGCAAGTGGGCAAACTCGGCTTTGTTGGGATCGGCTTCCGCTACCAGCTTGTCCGCAATATAAAATTTCAAGTGGTCGCAGTTCGAGCAGACGACGGCCTTGGTGAATCCGATGGATTCATCGCCGCGAGCCCAGTGGAAGGCGGGCTCAAGGACGACTTCTTCCGCAGGATCACATTGGGATTTATAGAAGCCGGCGGCGGGCTTGGGTTCGCGGAAAATGTCGGTCACCCCGTGATAGCAGATGCGGTCGCCGGTGCCGAAGTCGCCGTGGGTATTGTAATCGAAGGCGCACCAGCCGATGCCGCCGGCGTATTGCGGATTGGAAGCAAGCTGGTTGTGAATGCGCGCGTGGCGCATGGCGTGTTCGGTGAGGCGCTCGACTTGATCGATGGTCTTGGTGGGATAGGTGTGGCCCACGAATTCCGTATTCAGATAGCGCGGGTGGTTGGGCGGCTTCAAGGGGAACTCAAAATCATTCATGGTGAAAACATCTTCGAGAAATTCTGATTCCTGGAAGTAGCGGATGCCGCCGGTGGGCCGGGTAGGATCGAGACGGTGGGCCAGGGCGTTGGTGCGCGTGTAGAAATCGTGGTCGTCGCGCGATTCGTTGATGCGCACACCCCACAGGATG
>JBGQDD010000525.1:0-2321 GCA_041495665.1 Candidatus Acidiferrum sp. | reverse complement strand
CTGGCTGCGGTGGACGTTCAGAACCGCGTGAACCAGGCGCTCGGACGGCTGCCAAATGAAGTGAAGAACACGGGAATCATCGTCACGAAGCAGATCGGCGGATTTGTGTTTGGCGCCGGGGTCTATTCCGATACCGGACAATACGACAGCCTGTTTCTCAGCAATTACATGGACGTGTACGTCAAGGATGCAGTCAAGCGCGTGAAAGGAATCGGCGACGCGATCATTTTCGGCGAGCGCAAATATGCCATGCGCGTCTGGCTCGATCCGGCGAAATTAGCGCAGCGAGGATTGACGGCGACAACGGTGCTAAGCGCCCTGCAGGAACAGAACGTGCAAGTCGCGGCCGGACAGATCGGGCAGCCGCCGTCGCCGGAAGGGCAGTCTTTTCAGATTAGCGTGCGGGCCGTGGGGCGCCTCAGCGAAGCCTCGGAGTTCGATAAAATCATTTTGAAGACGGGAACCGACGGGACACTCGTTCGATTGAAAGATGTCGGCCACGCGGAGCTGGGCGCGGAAAATTACGGCACCATTCTTCGATTCAACGGCCATGACGCCGTCGGCCTGGCGGTCACCCAACTTCCCGGCGCCAATGCGCTGGACGTGGACAAGGCCGCCAAGGCGGAGCTGTTGCGGCTCTCGAAGAATTTTCCTCCGGGGATCAAGGCGGCCGTGGCCTTCGATACCACCACGGTCATCGGCGAATCCATTCGCGACGTGCTCATCACGCTGCTGCAAGCCATCGCCCTGGTCATCATTGTCATCTACGTGTTCTTGCAGGACTGGAGGAGCACGTTCATCCCCGCGATTACCATCCCTGTTTCGCTGATCGGCGCATTCGTGTTTGTAAAATTGCTGGGATTCTCGATCAACACTCTGACGCTTTTTGGGATCACCCTGGCCACCGGGTTGGTCGTGGATGATGCGATCGTGGTGATTGAGAATGTGGAGCGGCACATCGTCGAAGGCATCACGGAGCCGCACAACGCCGCGTCCGTGGCGATGAAGGAAGTGGCTGGAGCGGTCGTGGCGACGTCACTCGTTCTGGTGGCGGTATTCGTGCCGGTCGCGCTATTCCCCGGAACCACTGGAATTCTCTTCCGGCAATTCGCGTTGACGATCGCTTTTTCCGTGGCGATCTCGGCCTTCAACGCGCTCACCCTGACCCCGGCGCTTTCGGCTATTTTCCTGGGGAAACACCGGGAGCGCGCGAAGGGCCGTTTCTTCAAGTTATTCAATGAGGTCTTTAGCGCCGGCGCAAGATTCTATCAAAGTGCAGTCCGCCGGGCCCTGGACTGGCGGCTGGCCTCCTTGCTGCTCTTTTTTGCCCTGCTTGGCTGCACGTACTGGGTCTATCAGCGCGTTCCGCGCGCCTTCATCCCGGAGGACGATCAGGGTTACGTGATGTTCATCGTGCAAGCCCCCCAAGGCGCTTCTCTCACCTACACGCGCGACGTTTGCGGCAAGGCGGAAGAAGTGATCAGGGGAGATCCGGAAATCGAGGGCGTATTCACGATTGTCGGATTTGGCGCCGCGGGCTCGGCCTCCAATCAAGCAATGCTCTACGCAAATCTACGGCCTTTTGAGAATCGCAAGGGAACGGGCCACTCGGCCGCCGCGGCGATCGGGCGTTTGCGCGGTTCTCTTTCGGCAGTATCAGGCGCGATCGTGGTTCCGTTCAATCCACCGGCGGTGTTTGGACTGGGGCAGTTCGGGGGATTCCAGTTTGAGCTGGAGGATCTGGGACGCAACTCGTTGCAGAGTATCGCGGAAACGGCGAACAAACTGGCCGCGCAAGGGAATGCCAGCAAGGATATCGTGGGTCTTTTCACCAGCTTCACGGCAAACGACCCGCAATATCTGGTGCGCATCGACCGCGAAAAAGCGAAGAGTCTGCAGGTGCCCTTCAGCCAGATCACCAACGCTTTGCAGGTCTACATGGGCTCGGTGTATGTGAACGATTTCGATTTCAACAACCGCTCCTACCGTGTCTACGTGCAGGCCGACAGTAAATTCCGCTCGCAGCCGAAAGACATCGGGCAATATTATTTGCGCTCCGACACCGGGAAGATGATTTCGCTCGACAACCTGGTGACTGTCGAGCAAACCGCAAATCCCCAGGTCATCCCGCATTACAATCTTTTTCGCTCCGCGGAAATCAACGGAACGGCCGCCCTAGGCCACAGTTCCGGCGAGGGCATCGCGGCCATGGAAGCGCTCGCCAGGAAGACCCTGCCGAATGGCATGACCTTTGAGTGGAGCGGATTGTCGCGGGAAGAAATCGAGTCCGGCGGAAAAGCGCTGATTCTTTTTGCGCTGGG
>JBGQDD010000524.1:0-2354 GCA_041495665.1 Candidatus Acidiferrum sp. | reverse complement strand
GCTAAAGCCCGGCCTCTACAGCCCCGTGTTTGATTTCCAGAAAGGCAGCCCCGTGTTTGGCTTCCAGGGAGGCGTCCAGTTTGTCCGGGGAGACCTGTGCTTCATCCAATCGATGGTTTGCGAACCGGACAGCGGATAGACATGAGGATCATCGCAGAGCCCCTTGCGTACTGGATTCCACCAAATGTAACAGGCAACATCCTCGATGACCTCCTTCGGCCGCAGAATGTGATCGTAGTAACGCATTTGCCAGAGCCGCCCGCCATGGGTCTTTTTGAATTCATACGCCGTGCGTTGTTTGAAGGCGTCGACGAACTGGACCAGATCGGATGTGTCCGATAGTCCCTCACAAAGGAAATGGACGTGGTCGGGCATGATGCAATAGGCGTGAAGAGAGAAATTCCGTTGAGCGGCAGTTTCCAAGAGGTGACGGAGCAGCCATTCCCCCGTCGATTGATCCGCAAAGAAGGGTGCACGCCTCTCGGTTCCAACAGTCACGAAATAGATCTGGCGACCGCGGTAATGTTCGGCCGGACGGCGCAAGCGTTTTTGAAAAAAAGGCATGCTAAAAAAGGCTAACACCCTATGAGTGCTGCAGGAAGAAGAAGAGCCGGGCTGAAGCCCGGCCTCTACAAAGGCATGCAAGAAGGGCCTGCTTAGGCAGGTAAACGGACGGAGCGGGAATGGCGCAAACGTGAAAAGAATTTATTGGCGCGCGCTATATCGCCGGCGATCTGGGCGCGCAACTCTTCGGGGCCGCTGAATTTTTTCTCTTCGCGAAGGCGCTTCCAAAAACGCACTTCCATTCGATTTGGTGTCGTGGCCAGTTGAGCATCGAGCAAGTGCGTTTCGACGCTGAGTGATGAGCCGTTAAACGTTGGGCGCATGCCGATATTGGTAACCGAGCGATGGCTGCGCGTCTCTCCGTCGAGACACGTACGCGTAACGTAAACGCCCCGAGCGGGGAGCAGTTCCTGCTCCACTGCAAGGTTCAGGGTAGGGAAGGTGAAGCGGCGCCCCGTCCCCGTGCCGCTGACCACCTCACCCGTGAGAGCAAATGGCCGGCCAAGAAGACGTGCGGCGTGGGACACGTCGCCGGCCGCGACTTCCCGGCGGATAATGGTGCTGGAGACGACTTCTCCGCGATAGACCACCGGGGGAACAATCACGACGCCGAATCCGTGTTTTGTGCCAAGTTCGGACAGCAGCTTAACGTCGCCCGCCTGCTGATGCCCGAACCGAAAATCTTCGCCGACCAGAACGGCCTTGACGTGCAGATCGCGGACAAGAATCTGCTCGACGAATTCAGCAGGAGAAAGCTGTGCGAGATCGAGCGTGAAGGGCAGGACCACGGCGGCTTCGAGGCCGAGCACGTTGAACCACTCCATGCGCTGCGCGTTGGTGGAGAGCCGCAGCGGCGCAGACTCCGGGCGAAGCACTTTCCGCGGCGAAGGATCAAACGTGAGCGCGGTTGAGACCGCATTGAGGATCTGAGCGCGCTCGACCGTGGCGCGAAGAATGGCCTGATGGCCCAGGTGGATGCCATCGAAGTTGCCGATGGCCAGCACGCTGGCGTGACCAAAAGTGGCATAGCGCGAGGCCCAGGCTTGCGAAGACGAAAAGGCGGACAATCTCGTGGACCTCGCGCCCCCCATCGCGGCTGGCGATTTTTGTGCATCCCCGGACTCGCGCGAAACTTCATCGGCCGCCTCCAGCTTGACGTCAAATTCGAGGCCATCGTAGGCCAATTGCACATGCGGGTAGCCCATTTTTAAAAGGCGCTCATTCGTCTCGGCGTGGGGCAGGTCGTGAGCGATGTGCGTGAACCACGCGCGGCGGGGTTTGAGTTTTTGAATGAGTGCGAGGGCTTGTTCCACCGTTTGGTGCATGGGATGTGGAGTATCTCGCAGAGCGTCCAGCACCAGTTCGTCGAGTCCCTCAAGCAGCGCCATCGAAGAGTCCGGAATTTTGCTGAAGTCGGTGAGATAGGCGGCGCGCCCAAACCGGAATCCCAGGACTTCCATCTCCCCGTGGAGCAGCGGCACGGGAACAAACGGGATGCCGGCAAGCTCAAACGGGCTCTGGATGGCGTTCAGCGTTACGCTCGGGACGGTGCTGAGCGTCGGTTTGTCATCGAAAACGTAGGCGAACACGCGCCGGATGATGCGAAACGTTTCTTCGTTGCTGTAGACCGGCAGCGCGGATCGCTGACGAATATTGAAAGGGCGAATGTCGTCGAAGCCCAGGATGTGGTCGGCATGCCCATGCGTAAGCAAAATGGCGTCCAGGCGGTCGAGCCCGGCGCGCAGCGCCTGCTGGCGGAAGTCCGGCGTGGTGTCAATGACCACGTTCCG
>JBGQDD010000523.1:0-2372 GCA_041495665.1 Candidatus Acidiferrum sp. | reverse complement strand
TCGGCGCGCTTCACGATCACCGTCACCAGCTCGCCCACGCGCGTGTGATACTCGTTGAAAATCGTGTCGCGCTCGGCCTCGCGCACCTTCTGCAGAATCACCTGCTTGGCCGTCTGCGCCGCGATCCGTCCCAGCACGTCTATCGGCTTCGGCCCCAGAATCTCCGTGCCAATCTCCGCCGCCGGATTCTTTTTCTTGGCCTCCGCCAGGCTGATCTCTTTGTTCGGGTCGGTCACTTCCTCGACGACCATGTGTACCGTGAACACGTCCACTTGCCCGGTTTCCTGGTTAAACTTCGCGCGCAGGTCTTCTTCCGACTTGTAATATTTCCGCGCCGCCACCACCATCGCGTCTTCGATCGCCGACACCACCACTGCCGGCTCGATGTGCTTCTCGCGGCTCAGCATCTCGATCTGTTGGTAGAGCAAATTCGCCATGTCTCGTCCTGAAATTCCTTAGAGCCACATCCCGCAATTTCAACTCATCACTCGCTGCGGTTTTCTCGTCTCTGTGGTCTCTGTGTCCTCTGCGCTCTCTGTGTAAATTCTTTTTTCCTAATTCCTCACTAACAACTAAAAACTAATAACTAAAAACTTTTCTCAGAACTCCACCACCAAATTCGCCTTGCGGATCGCTTCGAGTGGCAACTCGACCGTCCGCGCTTCCTTGCCCTGCAGCTCCATGCGAACTTTCCCATCCGCAAATCCCGCCAGCCGCCCTTCAAAAAACTTCGCCTCGCCCACCGGCTCGCTGGTCGAAATCTTCGCCAAGCGGCCTTTGAAGCGCTCGAAATCCGCCGGCTTCTTCAGCGCCCGGTCCATCCCCGGCGAACTGACCTCCAGGACATACCCCGGCCCGGGTATCAGTTCCTCGACGTCGAGGATCACGCTCAATTGCTGGCTGACGCGCTGGCAATCGGAGTGGTTGATCTTCGGATAGGGATCAGGCGCAATTTCCGCCGCACCCATCTCCCCCGCCGCATCGTTCATCCCCGCCGTCGGCTTCGGTATGTTGGCCGCTTCGCGGCCACCAGGAACCTTGTCGATGTACACCCGCAGGAACCGCTGCTTGCCGATTTTCCATTCGACATCAACGATTTCCAGGCCTTCCGAACGCGCTACCCGCTCGGCAGCGCCGCGGATTTTTTCCAAATCCACGCAGAGACTCCCCGACCTTAGCCGGTCCGCAGTGCACTCCAACCGGCCCAACAAAAAAGTGGGCTTGCGCCCACCTCTCGGTGCGACCCGCTTCAGAGCGAAATCAGAGTATATTCCCGCTGCACGGTAAAAGCAAGATACGGGGCCCCGCCCCGGCCTCCGAGTCCCCTGGGAGCGCCATTCTCCCGAATGGCGGTTCTTCTTTCCCCGGCCGTTGTAGCGGCGAGTTTATCTCGCCATCTTCTTCCTGATCTTTGTTCGCCAACCTCCGTGACTTGTCACCCCAAAGGCCCCCCGCAAGGACGAGCGCATAACGTCGCCAACCGCGACCAATAATGTTAGCTTCAAGGGAATTCGGGAGATCCCATGACAACAGACCAAATCATCCTGATGATCGGCTTCTATCTCGCCGACTTCGTCGCGGTGGCCTATTTCACCCGCGCGAAAGTGCGCCGCATCATGGGAGCACTGGCCGGCGGAGCCGTCTTCGGATTGGTGGCGCTGCCCGCACTCGCACTGGGCGAGGCCCAGGGCTGGTGGCGCGTGCCAAAAGCCGGCTCTTCGCACTTCCAATTGCTGCTTTGGCTTGGCTTCACCATTTCGTGCGCGCCCACCTACCTGATCCTCTGGAGGGTAGTGCGCCGCTTCGGCGGACGCGGACTGGCGGTGTGCGTCCTCGCCTCCGCGATCATCGGGCCGCCGCGCGACTACGGGATCACTGCCATGTTCCCGGCCTGGATGACCTTCGCGCCGGGCATCGCGCCCGTCCTCGCCGACGCCACCATCTACGCCTTGCTGGTGGTTGTGGGGCACGCCGTCATGCGCATGGTCGTCGGCCCCGCGCAGGGGGACTCGTTGGCCCAGCGGCTCTCCGGTGCGAGAGAGAACGGCCCTTCCAACAACCCACCTTAAACAGTGGGCCAGCCCGCGTGCAGCAAAACGCGTTTTCGTCTCGCGGCAAGCGCGCATTATGCGCTCCGGACGGTCTTGCGGAGTGCGCATTATGCACTCCGGACGGTTTTGCGGAGCGCGGTTTTTGTGCGTATCTTGCATCCCGGTGATTTGTACCGGGACGCCCCGCACGCTTCGTCGGGGCGAGCTTTGAAATCAGTCTCGCGGTAAGCGCGGTTTTTGCGCCCCGCACCCTTCGTCGGGGCGAGCTTTGAAATCAGTCTCGCGGTAAGTGAACCCCCAAAAAAGGCCCGCGCGTTTCTC
>JBGQDD010000522.1:0-2381 GCA_041495665.1 Candidatus Acidiferrum sp. | reverse complement strand
GAGAACGACGGGCCCGGCATGCGATGCAAGTCGGGCGTGTGTTACATTGAAAATGTCTCGCCCATGAAAATGAAACGCATTCTCGTGAAATCGTCGGCCGGTTCCTATTCTGTTGTTTCCGGCTCTGGCGCAATCCGCCGCGCCGCGCGGGAAATTGCCGCACTCGGACGATTTTCAAGCGTCCACGTTGTTTCATCTCCGAAAGTCTGGCGCGCCATAGGAAAAACGATCCAGCGCGGGCTGCGGCTTTCGAAGGGCAGCGCCATTCATCTCTTCGATGACGCCGAATCCGCAAAGAATCTCCGCAGCGTGGAACACATCACCCGCTCCCTGTGCCGTGCGGGCGCCGATCGCCAATCACTAGTGATCGCGGTTGGTGGCGGCGTGGTCGGTGATGTAGCCGGTTTTGCCGCTGCCGTCTTCTTGCGCGGAGTGAAGCTTGTGCACATCCCGACGACGCTGGTCTCCCAGGTGGACAGTTCCATCGGCGGAAAGACCGGCGTCAATCTGCCCGAAGGGAAAAACCTGGTCGGCTCGTTCTATCCGCCCCAGTTGGTGCTCGGTGATCCGGACCTGTTGCGCACGCTTTCTGATCGTGAATTCCGAGGCGGCCTCGCCGAGGTCATCAAGCACGCCATTATCGCTGACGCGGAAATGTTCGCGATTCTTGAGAAAGACATGGAGAAGGTGCTGCGGCGTGATCGCCGCGCGCTCGGTTTTCTAATTCCCCGTAACGTGGAGATCAAAGCACGCGTGGTGAGCCGTGACGAACGAGAGTCCGGCTTGCGGGAAATCCTCAACTACGGTCACACCTTCGCGCATGCCCTCGAAAGCGTGACGAAATACCGCCGCTATCAGCACGGCGAAGCCGTGGCCTGGGGCATGATCGCCGCCGCTTTCCTCGGCCACGAACTCGGCTTGACGCGCGCGGAAGATGTTTCCCGCATCGTCGCGCTGATTGGCCGCCTGGGACCTTTGCCGCCCTGGCCTCGCGTTACTCCTGCGGCGTTGCTCGCTGCCATGCGCTCCGATAAGAAGACGCGCGCTGGAATTCTTCGCTTCGTCCTCTCGCCGCGCATCGGCGAAGCGCGGTCGTACGACACCGTCCCGCTTCACGTCGTCGAGCGCGTTCTCCATTTCACGCCTCAGCTCATCACTGCGAGTAACAAGCTTTCGCGAAGGCGCCATGGCTGAAGCCGCTGCACCGGTCAAGGGAACCCGGCCCGAGGGCGCTGTTTCCGAAGCCGACGCTTCGAAAAAAGTCCGCGAAATGTTCACGGAAATCGCGCCGCGCTACGATTTGCTAAACCATCTCCTGTCGCTGCAGCTCGATCGCCTTTGGCGCGCCCGCGCTGCCAGGCAGTTGCAATCCATCCTAGACCGGCCCGATGCTCTTGTCCTCGACCTCTGTTGCGGAACCGGTGATCTCGCTTTCGCCCTTGCGCGTGCCGGAAAAGCGCGCATCCTCGGCGCGGATTTCGCCCATACCATGCTCGTCCGCGCAAGAGAGAAAAGCGCCGCCACGGCGCCGCCATCGAACCAAAGCGCCGCATCACCAATGCCTTTTTTCGAAGCCGACGCTCTTCGGCTTCCGTTCGCCGCCGCTTCCTTTGACTTGGTGACCAGCGCCTTCGGCTTTCGCAATCTCGCCAACTACGAAGCCGGCCTCCGGGAAATTCAGCGCGTGCTCAAGCCCGGCGGCACCATCGCCATCCTGGAATTCACGGAACCACCGGAAGGTTTGTGGGGCGATTTCTATCGCTGGTATTTTTGTAAAGTGCTGCCCAGGATTGGCGGGCTTATTTCTGGAGAGCGATCCGCCTATACCTACCTGCCAAAATCCGTCGCGCGCTTTTTCCGCCCGCCCGAACTCGCCGCGCTCCTAAGCGCCGTCGGCTACCAGTCCGTGGATTATCGCGCCTGGACCCTCGGCACCGTCGCCCTGCACACCGCCGTCCGCGTTGGTTGATGATCCGAATCTTCCTAAGGGGAGGTCGCTAAAAGCAATAGCGCAAGCGGATTCGCCACCGCGCTAAACTTCTCACTTACTTTCAACTATAATCTTTAAACTTTCGACCTCTTCCCACCAGCCACGAGTCACCAGTCACTCTTCCAGTCCCGCACTTCGCAACTTCGCCAGCAGCGTTTTCGGTGAAACGCCGAGCTTTTCCGCCGCCCGCGTCTTATTCCACTTGCACTCGCGCATCGTGTTTTCCAGCAAAGCTTTTTCCACATGGCCCACGGCGCGCCCGGTGACTTTCTCCAGCGAGCCTTCCCAGTTGAAATTCCCCGGAAGCATACCAGCAGGCAGTCGCTCGGCATCCGGCTTCGAAGCAGGTAACTGCAAGCCCTCGGCGCGAATGCTCAACCCCTCCGCCAGG
>JBGQDD010000521.1:0-2407 GCA_041495665.1 Candidatus Acidiferrum sp. | reverse complement strand
GACGGCGCGCTCGAAGCGCTCGTTCGTCGCAGGCGCTCCAGGTTTCAGGCTGGAGGATTCTTCCGCGGATAGATGGGGATCGAGAACGAGCAGGATGCGGCAGTCGTCTTCGCGGGTGAATTCGCGGACCATCAGAGAACCGGAGCGCGCGGAAGCTTTCCAGTGAACGTGGCGCGCGCTGTCGGTCGGCATGTAGTCGCGCAGCGCGTAGAGATCCTGGCCGCGGCCCTTGGTGAGACTTTCGAGTGCTCCCTCCAAGCCGGGAAGAATTTCCAGGTATTCCGCGGTCGGTTCCACGGAGGGATAGACCAGCGCTTCGGTTTTCAAATTTAGTTGGCGCGCTTTCCGCAGGAAGCCAAAGGGGAAACGGGTGACGATGCGGAAAGCTTCCTGACGATAGACGCCGCGCCGCGGAAACGTCACGGGAATGACTTGCTGCACGCGGTCATGTTTGGGGAGATAGGGAAAGTAGACCGGTGTTTCAAGCAGGGCAGCGGCCTGGGCCTGTTTTGTCTTGGCGGCTTCGACGCGCAGCGAAAACGATGGCAACGTCAGCTTTTCATTTTCGAGCTCGACCATGGCGCGAACCGGCGAGCCGGCGAAAATATGTTCGGGCAGCACGAGGCGCAATGCGATGCCCGAGAGCGTGATGGAAGAGAGAATACCGGACATCAGAACGATGGCGATGAGGCTGGCGAGAATCAGGAAGAGGAGATTATTTCCGGTGTTCAGCGCCGCGAGCGCGACAAGAATGATCCCGCCGAGATAGATCCAGCCCTCGAGGGTGATGCGGTACTCCATTTTGTAACCGATCCAGCGGAGCGGCGTGCGCTTGGCCAGAATGGGAACGAGTGTTATGCCTACCCATCCGGCGATGGCGAGCGCGGCAAGCGCCGAAGTGCTGGCGAGCGCGAGCTGGCCGAGTTCCGCGGCGGCTCCGGAATACAGCGCCAGAAGGAGTGCGGCGGTGAGGGCGGTCATGGAGAGAAGGAACGCGCGGACGGCGGGGCGGTCGGCCTTGGCCCAGAGTTGCGCGAAGGTGGATTTGCCAGCACTCATATTGGAAGTAGAGGAGGGAGAAAGCAGGTTCCTTCCGACAAGGTCGGAACCTTCGGTCGCTCCGCAAAATCATTCGGAGCGCAAAAACCGCGCTTCGCTCGGAATGACAATTGTTTGAGAGTGAGAATGAATTCCACGGATTGCTCGAACCTACAAAGGAACCGGTACGGATTCAACGATATCGCGCAGAACGGAATCGGTGGTTTCCGATTTTTTCTGCAACGAGGCGTGGCGCGAGCTGGTGACAACGCGATGGGAGAAAACGGAAACGGCAAGCTGTTTGAAATCGTCGGGGAGGCAATAGTCGCGGCCATCGAGGTAGGCGCGGGCTTGCGCGGCGCGCTGGAGCATGAGCGTGCCGCGGGGGCTGACGCCGAGCGCAAGCTGCTCGCTCTTGCGAGTGCGGTTGACGATTTCGAGAGCGTAATCGTGGAGACTGGAGTCGACTTTCACATGAGCGACATCATTCTGCATGGCGAGAACATCGCTGACATCCGCGATCGGATCGAGCGAATCGAGAGGATTATCGCCAACGCGTTTGCGCAGAATTTCTTTTTCGGTTTCGTGCGAGGGATAGCCCATTTTGATGCGCATCAGAAAACGGTCGAGCTGCGATTCCGGCAGGGGATAGGTGCCGTGATGCTCGACGGGGTTTTGCGTGGCGATCACGAGAAACGGCTGCGGCAGCGGGAGGGTCTTGCCATCGACGGTGACCTGCGCTTCGTTCATGGCTTCGAGAAGCGCGGACTGCGTGCGCGGGGTGGTGCGGTTGATTTCGTCGGCGAGGACGACGTTAGCGAAAATCGGGCCGGAGCGAAATTCAAATTCGCGCGACTCCGGATTGTAGACGCTCACACCGAGAACATCGCTGGGGAGCAGGTCGGAGGTGAACTGGATGCGCTGAAAGCTGCAGTGGAAGGATTTTGCGAGCGCTTGCGCGAGAGTGGTCTTGCCGACGCCGGGAACGTCTTCGATGAGCAGGTGACCGCGCGCGAGCAGGGTGATCAGCGCGAGCTGGATGGCGTCTTCCTTGCCGTAGATGGCGCGGGCGATGGAGCGCTGCAACTGCGAGACGACTTGAGAGGTGGCAGTCGGCATGTATTGAAAACCCGCGTCCTTCCTGTTACAAATAGATGGCGGTAGCGGCAGTCGCGGCTATCGGCTATGGGCGACTAGCTCAGTTGGTTAGAGCGCTCCCCTCACACGGGAGAGGTCAAAGGTTCAAGTCCTTTGTCGCCCACCATTTTTTTTCCACGCCAAAAGCTATTCTAGCTAAAATCCAAGTATGTCAACCTTCCTTCGTGCGATCGAGTTTCTAGGTTTGAGCCTGTGGCTGGGGAGCGACGTG
>JBGQDD010000520.1:0-2423 GCA_041495665.1 Candidatus Acidiferrum sp. | reverse complement strand
GTTTTACGCGTAATCTAAAACAAGACTGGCAAAGCAAGCCGCCGGCCGCCCGCGAATTCGTGTGCGCACCGCGACGGCTTCTGCCAGTAAGAAAGTAATATTGAATGTTGAATGTTTCAGAAGTGAAATCAGAGCGCTCTTCGGAGCCTCTGGCGGAAAACGCCTCAGCGCGCTTTTCCGAAATGTTGATTTCTCCTTATGTGAAGGAGCGATTGGCCGCGGCGCGGTTTACCACGCCGACTCCGGTACAGGCTGCGGCAATTCCGCAGGCCCTGGAAGGCAAGGATGTGCTGGCAACGGCACAGACAGGCACCGGCAAGACGCTGGCGTTCCTGATTCCAGTGATCGAAAAACTGCTTAAGGATAAGACTACGGGAATCGCTGCGCTGGTGCTGGTGCCGACGCGCGAATTGGCCATGCAAGTAGTGGATCAATACAACGCCTTGCGCGGCAAGCAACTCTTGCCCGCGGCGTTGGTCGTGGGCGGCTTGTCTGAAGGCGCGCAACTCCAAGCGATTCGCAAGGGAGCGCGGCTGGTGGTAGCGACTCCAGGGCGGCTGGAAGATTACCTCGACCGCAGACTCTTCCACTTTAACGCGCTGCGTATTCTCATCCTCGATGAAGCGGACCGTATGCTTGACATGGGATTCCTTCCGGCGATCAAGCGAATCGTCTCGATCCTGCCGAAAGAGCGGCAAACGATGTGCTTTTCCGCGACGATGGAAGGCGATATGGCGCGCATCGTGAAAGATTATCTTCGCAACGCCGTGCGTCTTTCGTTCGGCTCGACCTCGAAACCTAACGAGAATGTGCGCGTGCAGGCGTTTGAAGTTGCCACGGACCGCAAGCAGGAAATGCTGCAACGCTTGCTGACCAAGGAAAAGGGAAAGTGCCTGGTGTTTGCGCGAACCAAGCGCGGGACCGAACGGATTGCCGAGAGCTTGAATCGCAAGGGATTTTCGGCCGCCATGATTCATGGCGACCGCTCGCAATCACAGCGCACGACGGCGCTGACTGGGTTTCAGCAAGGGCGCTTCCGCGTGCTGGTGGCGACGGACCTGGCCTCGCGCGGGATCCACGTGCAGGACATCGCGCACGTCATCAACTACGATCTGCCTGAGGTGGCGGAAAATTTCATCCACCGCGTTGGGCGGACGGGACGCAATGGCGGACACGGCGTGGCCTCAACACTTTTCGTGAAAGAGCAGCGGTCCGAATTGTTCCAACTGGAGCGTTCGCTGGGCATCAAGATCGAGCGGATGCGCGCGGATGAAACGGCCTCTCTTCCCGAAAAACAAGAGCGGAACCCGGTCAACTTGCCTGCATTTCAGGATCGCAGGCCGGTCAACCTTCCTCGCATAGAGTCGGCGCGGGCGTCGGAGAGATTTGTACTTCCCGGCGAAGTTTTCCAGACGCAGCTTGAAAACTAAGCGAGTCTAATCACGGTGTTAAATGCGGGCCCCTCGATCGGATCGAGGGGCCCGCCTCTGTTTAGGCCCAGACGTGGCAAAATACGAAGATGCTGATCCGGCCTGCAGCCAATGCAGATGCGAACGCTATTTGGGCGATCATGGAATCCATCATCCGTGCGGGCGAGACCTACTGCCTGCCACGCGACATGGACAAAGCGAGTGCGCTCGCTTACTGGTTTTCTGCCGACCGTGAAGTTTGCGTCGCAGAGGACAACGGCGACATTGTTGGAACCTACTGCCTCCAAGCGAACCAGAAGGGCGGCGGAGCACACGTCGCCAATTGCGGCTACATGACAGCAGTTTCGGCGACGGGACGCGGTGTGGCCCGAGCGATGTGTAAGCATTCGCTGGATCGCGCCAGGGAGCGCGGATTTCGCGCTATGCAATACAACTTCGTGATCAGCACCAACGAACGCGCCGTCCGGCTATGGCAAAGCTTTGGCTTTGAGATTGTCGGGCACCTCCCCGGAGCCTTCCAGCATCCGACGCTGGGATACGTCGACGCGTACGTCATGTATCGCGATCTCTAGCGCATTTGCGCTGATGCGCGCGGCTATGCTACACATGCTGCATGCCTGATTTTGCCGCTCCCGTCGAACGACTCATCGATGAGCTGAAACACCTTCCCGGAATCGGCCAGAAGACCGCGCAGCGCCTGGCGTTTTATCTGTTGCGGGCGGCGCCTGAGGATGCGCTGGCGCTGGCAGACGCGATTCGCGACGCCAAGGAAAAAATTCGCGCGTGCTCCGTCTGCCACAACATCACGGATACAGATCCGTGCTTGTACTGCGTGGGACCGAGCCGCAGCAAGAAGACCATATGCGTGGTCGAAGAAGCACACAATATCATGGCGATTGAAAAAACGCGGATGTACAGCGGGATGTACCACGTGCTGGGCGGGTCGCTCTCGCCTCTATCGGGCCGCGGACCGGAGCAACTTCATATCAAGAC
>JBGQDD010000519.1:0-2461 GCA_041495665.1 Candidatus Acidiferrum sp. | reverse complement strand
GGGGAGTGCTGGTGGTCGACGACTTCGCGCATCATCCGACGGCGGTGAAAGCGACGATCGAGGCGGCGCGGGGACGCTGGCCCGGACGGCGGCTCTGGGCGATTCTCGAGCCGCGTTCGAATTCCATGCGCCGTAAAGTGTTTCAAGATGCGTTGCCAAAGGCGCTCGCGCTCGGCGATTGCGTCATCCTGGGAGGCGTGTTTCGCGCGCAGCAGCTTGGCGACGACAACCGGCTCGATCCGGAAAGCGTTGCGGAGAGTGTCCGCGCGCTAGGAAAAGAGGCGCGCGTTTATCCCAGCTCCGACGCCATTGCGGAGCATCTTGCCGCGGAAGCCAAGGCGGGCGATCTGCTTCTGATCATGTCCAACGGCAGCTTTGATGGCCTGTGCGAGAAACTCCTGAAGAAACTCGGCGCGCCCGTTCCAGTTCCCAGCGGGGCGAAAACTCGGTGACCTTTACTTCTTCTCGAACCAGGCTGGTGAACCCGGCGATCCTCAGTCTCTTGTTTATCCTGATATTCAGCGCTTCCAGCAAGGCAACCATTCAATACGTTGTGTTGCTGGACCATCCCGAGCAGCATCTCTTCCACGTCACGATGACCATCCCTGATGTAACCGGTGAGGTGACCGTTCAGATGCCCGCCTGGAACGCACTTTACCAGATACGGGATTTCAGTAATCACTTTCGGCAGGTCGAGGCTTTCGCCGGCCCCGCGATGGTGCCCATCGAGAAAGTAGACAAACAAACGTGGCGCATCGCTGGAAAGGGAACAATCACCATCCATTACTCGACGTACTGGGACGAGACAGGACCTTTTGCATCGCAGTTGAATTCGGAGCACGCTTTCATCAACCCCGCCATGATTCTCCTCTATGTTCCAGAGCGACGCTCAGAGAGTGTGAACTTGAGCCTTCTAAATCCACCATCCGATTGGAAAGCGGAGAGCGCTTCCGGCGGTGGCGGGTTTGAATCGATGGGAGGCGCGCGGAAATTCTTCTTCGAAGCCTCAAGTTATGCCGCACTCAGCGATGCGCCAATCGAAGTCGGCAAGTTTGAAGAATTTCAACTAACTGGTTTCAAGCCGGAAATCTGGGTTGTGATTCACGGGGACAACTGGAAAAAGAGAAAGGTCGAGGAAGATCTTCAGCGTATCTGCCAGTACGAACTGAAGCTGATGGAAGGGGCGCCTTTCGAACGCTACACCTTTATTCTGCACATCGGAAAAGGATCTGGCGGCGGGGGAATGGAGCACGCGAACTCAACAGCCATCGGCGTGCCCTCGGACCAATTCCTCCCGGGAGTAGCAGCCCACGAATTTTTTCATTTATGGAACGTGAAGCGCATCCGGCCCGCGTCGCTGGAACCGGTAGACTATACAAAGGAACAGTACACGCGCGCGCTGTGGTTCGCCGAAGGCGTGACGAGCACCTATGGCTCCTACACCCTGGTGCGCAGCGGAATCTGGAGCAAAGAGCAATTCTACGCGGACCTGGGCGAGCAGATCAGCGAATTGGAAAACCGGCCTGCGAATCGCTGGCAGAGTGCGGAGCAGTCCAGCCTCGATGCCTGGCTGGAAAAATATCCGCTCTACAACAAGCCGGAATACAGCGTCTCGTATTACACCAAGGGGCAAGTCCTGGGTGATTTGCTCGACATCTTGATTCGGGACCGCACCGGCAACGAGAAGAGCTTGGACGATGTCTTGCGCGCTTTGAACTCGGATTTCGCGAAGCACGAGAAAACCTATCGCGACAGTCTGGACATCCGGCTGACCGCGGAAAAGATCGCCGGCACTTCTTTTGAAGACTTTTTCCAAAAGTACGTGGCGGGCATCGAACCGCTTCCGTATCCACAAATTCTGGCGCTCGCCGGCCTGGAGCTGCGGTCGATGGAGCACCTCCGGCCGACGCTTGACTTCACGACAGCGCGCGACGGGAACGGCGCCGTGGTCGTGCAGAGCGTGGTCGCCGAAAGCCCGGCGTCCCAGGCCGGGCTGCGCGCGGGGGATGTGCTCCTCGTTTGGAACGGCGGGGAAGTGCCGCGGCGGACGGACCGCTTGCTGCGGGAACAGAAACCCGGTGATCTGTTGAAGTTGTCGGTTGGCCGGGAAGAAAAAAAAGTGGCGCTGGAATTCCGGCTCGGCGAGGTCAAAGAGACGTTTTACGCGGTAGCCGAAGATTCGCATGCGAGCGAAAAAGCGCGTCAGATCCGCGACGGCCTGCTTCATGGTGTGACGAGCGCCCATGCCGTCCATTAGGCTGGCGCAAGCTTACACGTTCCGCTTGACCCGCGACTCGGAATTGGAGAAAGTTCTGCCTGCTTCATGCTTCGTACCCTCTTCATCGCCGTCTTTCTTTCGATCTACATCCTGCTCGTCGGGCCGCCGGTGCTCCTGTATACGCTGATCACCGGGAATCCTGATCCCGTCTATTGGGCGGGCATCAAAGGCGTAATGTTTTTC
>JBGQDD010000518.1:0-2472 GCA_041495665.1 Candidatus Acidiferrum sp. | reverse complement strand
GCGTTCCCCGCGCGCATCGAAATGCTCAGCCGCTTCCGCAGCGCCGCCGAGCAGAAAAAGATTCTCGCCGATCTCGAAGCGGGCAAGGTGGACGTGGTCATTGGCACGCATCGCCTGCTTTCGAAAGACGTCAAATTTGCCGACCTCGGTCTTCTCGTCGTCGATGAAGAGCAGCGCTTCGGCGTCGCCCACAAAGAGCGCCTCAAGGAAATGCGCAAGAACGTGGACGCCCTCGCGCTCTCCGCGACACCTATTCCACGCACTCTGCACATGTCGCTTGTGGGCCTTCGCGACATGTCCGTCATCGAAACGCCTCCGCGCGACCGTCTGGCCATTCAAACCGTGGTCGCCCCCTTTCAGGAAGAGCTCGTGCAGAGCGCCATCGAGACCGAGCTTGCTCGCGACGGCCAAGTCTTCTTCATTCACAATCGCGTCGAATCGATCTATTCGCTCGGAGCCATGGTTCAGAAGCTGGTTCCCAAGGCCCGCGTGGTCGTGGCCCACGGACAGATGGCCGAAAAAGAACTCGAAAGCGTGATGTTGAAATTCATCCGCGATGAAGCGGACGTGCTGGTGGCGACCACCATCGTCGAAAACGGTCTCGACATCCCCCTCGCCAACACCATCTTGATCAACCGCGCCGACCGCCTCGGGCTTGCGGAGCTCTACCAGTTGCGCGGCCGCGTCGGTCGTTCCGCCCAGCGCGCCTACGCCTATCTCCTTGTTCCGCCGGACACTTCGCTCTCCGACATCGCCCGCAAACGCCTCGCCGCCATGAAGGAGTTCAGCGAACTGGGCGCCGGTTTCCGCATCGCCGCGCTGGACCTCGAGCTTCGCGGCGCCGGCAACATGCTCGGCCGCCAGCAGCACGGCCACATCGAAGCCATCGGCTTCGACATGTATTGCCAGATGCTGGAGCGCGCCGTTTCGAAACTAAAGGGCGAAGAAGTCGCGCCCGACCTTCGCACCACCCTCAGCTTGGGCTTTGACGTGCGCATTCCGCAGGACTACATCCCCAGCGAAAACCTCCGCCTGCGCACCTACAAGCGCGTTTCCTCGATCGCCTCGGAAGCAGACCAGCAGGACGTCCGCAAAGAGCTAGAAGACCGCTTCGGCAAACCGCCTGCCTCCGTGGAAAACCTTTTGGAGTACGCCGCCCTCAAATCCATGTGTGAGCGCCTGCGCATCTCCGCCGTGGAACGCCAGGGAACCCGCATCGCAGTCAGGTTCCACCCCGAGACCACCCTGGACCCGGCCAAACTGGTCTCCGTGGTACGCTCTCGTACAGGCATAAAACTCGACCCCAGCGGCGTACTCTGGATGGAAGTCAAACGGGGTGAATCGATCCCCGCTGCTTTGAGAAACGTATTGCTCGGCCTTCAGGGGCAGGGCTAAACTTTAGAGGTGAGGGAATTGATGCGAAATCTAGTTCTTATTGGCGCGCTCTGCGCCGCTCTGCCGCTCGCGGCACAGGAAAAGCCGCAAGGTGCTCAGCCAAAACCACCGGCCGGGCCCACTCTGGAGAAGCCGGGGATGGCCGCGCCCGACGCAAAATCCGAAAAGCCTGCGAAACCTGCCGCTCCCAAAACGGCTAATCCGGATAGCGGAAAGACCGTCGAGGAGATCATCGCGCGCGTCAACAATGAGATCATCACGCGATCGGAGTATAACAAGGCGCGCCAAACTGCCGAAGAGGACGTGAAATCCGAATGCCAGAGCCGCTGCACGCCGGAACAGTTGCAGAGCGCCCTCGAGGATCGCCAGAAACATACTCTGCGCGACCTGGTCGACCAGTCTCTCTTGGTGCAGCGCGGCAAAGACATGGGTGTGAGCGTCGAGCCGGAGCTCATTAAAAGGCTCGATGCCATTCGCATCGATAACAAGCTCGGCAGCATGGAGGAGCTTGAAAAGGCGGTTTCCGGGCAGGGATTGAACTGGGAGGATTTCAAGAACAACATTCGCAGCACTCTGCTGACGCAGCGCGTGATCAGCAGCGAAGTCGGCTCGCACATCACCATCAGCGATGAGGAAATAACGAAATATTACGAAGCCCACAAAGCCGAGTTCGTGCGCCCCGAGCAGGTGGCGCTGCGCGAGATCGTCGTTAGCACCGAAGGGAAGAAGCCGGAAGATCTTCCCGATCTGAAGAAAAAGGCCGAGACCGCCCTCAAGCGCGTCCAGGACGGCGAGGACTTTGCCGAAATCGCCAAGCGGCTTTCCGATGGCAGCACGAAAAGCCAGGGCGGCTTTCTCGGCATTTACAAGCGCGGCGAGCTCTCCAAGGAACTTGAGGACAAAGTCTTCAAGATGAAGCGCAAGGATCTGACCGAAGTGATGGAAACCAAACAGGGCTATCTGGTTCTGGAGGTTTTGGAGCACTACGACGAAGGCGAACAAGCACTCGCCAAAGTCAAAAATGAAATCCTGGACCAGCTCTACGGCGGACGCATGGAACCCGCCATGCGCGAGTAT
>JBGQDD010000517.1:0-2495 GCA_041495665.1 Candidatus Acidiferrum sp. | reverse complement strand
GCCTGCCCCAGGGACCAAATAGCATTCATGATTTTCCGCGCATGCCCCGGATAAGACTTTCGAATCGCCACGATCATCAGGTTGTGGAAAATCCCCTCGGCCGGCATCGCCACATCCACAATTTCCGGATACTGCATCTTCATCACCGGCAAGAACACGCGTTCGACCGCGTATCCCATGTAGAAATCTTCCTGCGGCGGCGGGCCCACGACCGTGGTCAAGTAGATTGGTTCTTTGCGGCGCGTGACGCATTCCACGTGAAAGACCGGGTACTCCCCTTCCAGTGAATAAAAACCTGTGTGGTCGCCAAACGGGCCTTCCGTACGCATCTCATTCAGATTGACGTAGCCCTCCAGCACGATCTCCGCGTTGGCAGGCACTTCCAAATCGTTGGTTTCGCAGGGCACCATTTCCACTGCCTCGCGCCGCAAGAACCCGGCAAACATCATCTCGTCGAGGTCCGGTGGAATCGGCAGCATCCCCGCCAGCGCCGTCGCCGGATCGGCGCCAATCGCCACGCTCACGGGAATTCTGCCTTCGGGATTCTTCGCTTTCGCTCGACGAAAATGTTCCGCCCCGTGTTTCTGCGTCTGCCAGTGCATTCCCGTCGTCCGCTCGTCGTAAACCTGCATGCGGTACATCCCGACATTTCGTTTCCCAGTCTCCGGATTCATCGTGAACACCAGCGGGAATGTAATGAAGCGTCCACCATCCTGCGGCCAGCATTTCAGAATGGGAAAATCAAAAAGGTTGACGTCCGTTCCCTTCTGAATGACTTCCTTGCACGCGCCGGTCTTCACGCTCTTCGGGAAAAACGATCCGAGTTCCGCAAGCTTTGGCAGCATCTTGACCTTGTCGAAGAATCCCTGCGGCGTTTCCATTTTCAAAAATCCCTGGATCCGGTCAGCGACTTCGTCTAGCTCGCTCACCTCAAACGCCAGCGCCATCCGCCGCACGCTCCCAAACGCATTGATCAGCAACGGATACCGCGACCCCTTCGGCTTTTCGAATAGCAGCGCGGGCCCCACCGAATTCGGCGTTCGCCGCGCATCTCGCGCCACGCGCTGTGCGACTTCGGTAATCTCCAGGACCGGGTCGACTTCCGCGCCTACGCGCTTCAGCTCCCCTTCCTTCTCCAGCTTTCGTACAAACTCCCGCAAATCAGAGTACGCCACCGTTCTCTCCTGTCTCCGGGAACTCTAACACGAACGCGTCTCGGTTCTCTTCTATGTCCACCTCGGCTCCGGACCGCCTTGCGGCCCCTGTTCGATTGTTCGCCGTCACTCGCTGCCTACTGCTATCCTAGAATCATTCCCATGAACCGCGTCTACCTCGATTTCAACGCCACGACGCCGGTCGAGCCGGAAGTCCTCGACGCCATGCTCCCCTATTTCTCCGCGGAATTTGGCAATGCCGCCTCCATCCACACCCCTGGCCAGCGTGCCCGCGCCGCCGTCGAAACGGCCCGCGAACAAGTCGCCACGTTGATCGGCGCTCGCCCCCAGGAAATCGTCTTCACCAGCGGCGGCACCGAATCCGACAATCACGCCATCTTTGGGGTTGTAGCACCGCCACTCCTGGCTGTGCGCTCCGGCGCAATCGGCAAGCACATCATCACCACCGCCATCGAACACGAAGCCGTCCTCAACACCTGCCAAGCTCTCGAAAAAGAAGGCGTGCGCGTCACCTACCTGCCGACCGATCGCGAAGGACTGATTGACCTCGACGAACTGCGTCGCGCTATCCAGCCCGAAACAATTCTCATCACCATTATGCACGCGAACAACGAGCTCGGCACCGTCCAGCCACTCGAAGAAATCGGCCGCATCGCCGCCAAAGCTGACGTCCACTTCCACACCGACGCGGTGCAATCCGCCGGGAAGCTGCCCATCGATGTAAATGCACTGCAAGTGGATTTGCTCTCCCTCTCCGGTCACAAGTTCTACGGTCCAAAGGGCATCGGCGCTCTCTATATTCGGGGCGGCACTCGTTTGCGGCAACTTCTCTATGGCGGACATCACCAGCGCGGCTTCCGCCCCGGCACGGAAAACGTCGCCGGCATCGTGGGACTCGGCAAAGCCGCAGAAATCGCTCGCAAATCTCTGGCTGCGGACGCCCAGCGCGTCTCCATCCTTCGCGACAAATTGCAGCAAAGTCTGTTGCACCGTGTTCCTCAGTCGCGTGTGAACGGCGCCGCCGCGCCGCGCACTCCAAACACCACGAACCTCGTCTTTCCTGGCGTCGAAGGCGAAGCCCTCCTCATCGCCCTCGACTTAAAAGGTCTCGCGTGTTCCACCGGAGCCGCCTGCTCCTCCGGCGCCGTCGAGCCCTCACACGTCCTCACCGCCATTGGTTTGCCGCCGGAAGAAGCCCGCGCCAGCCTGCGCTTCAGCCTCGGTCGCCACACGACTTCCGCGGACATTGATTTCGCACTAGACGTTGTCCCCGCCGCCGTCGCCCAGCTCCGGGAGCTATCGCCCACTTATCGCAAAGAG
>JBGQDD010000516.1:0-2495 GCA_041495665.1 Candidatus Acidiferrum sp. | reverse complement strand
GTTGGCGCGAGTTCGCGCTGCGCTGCGGCGGCATGCAGCGGACGAAACTTTGGCGCCGTTTGAAACGAAAGATTTGAGAATGGATTTTGCAAGCCGCAGCGTGAGAGCGCGCGGCGAGGACGTGCACCTGACTCCGAAAGAATTCGAAGTGCTGAAGCTGCTGATTGCAAACCAAGGCAAACCCCTGACGCACCGAAGATTGCTGCAGGCTGTGTGGGGGCCGGATTATGGGGAAGAGACCGAGAATCTGCGCGTGGTGATCAACCAGCTACGGAAGAAGATTGAGAGCGATCCGGCGCACCCGAAATACATCCTGACAGAACCGTGGGTGGGTTACCGCTTTCAAGCGCCTCGAAGCACAGCAACGAAAGCTCCGGCGCGGAAGTAACGACGTAGCCTGACGAGTTACAAGTATTCTCATTTGAAATTAAGCAGTTGATTGCGTTACCGAGAGTGTTTTTGTCATTCGACGCAACTACTGCAAGGGGCGGGAAGAATCAAGAGTGAGGTTGAGTTGAAGGACATTGACGCGGGGTTCGCCGAGGACGCCGAATTGCCGAGGCTGGGTATAACGGGCGACCAGGGCGCGTAGGTCGGACTCGGCCATGTGGCGCTCGCGGGCGACGCGAGGAATTTGGAACTCAGCGGAGGCGGGAGAGATGTCGGGATCGAGCCCGGAGCCGGAGGCTGTGACCAGGTCAACGGGAACCGAAGCAGACGGGTTTTCCGCCTGGGCTTTCTCTACGTCAGCTTTTACTCGGTCAAGCAGTATTTTATTTGTGGGCCCAAGGTTGGAGCCGCTGCTAGAGGTCGCATCGTAGCCGGTTCCGGCTGCAGATGGACGCGAATGAAAATAGCCGGCCGCGGTAAAGTTCTGTCCAATGATCTTGGAACCCACAATCTTTCCGTGTCTTTCGATCAACTGTCCGTTTGCCTTATCCCGAAACAGCGACTGCGCCAAGACCGTTACCACCAGCGGGTAGATCACGCCGAAGATCAGCGTTGTCACCAGAGTGAACCAAAGAGAGATGAGAAGATTCTTTTTCATAAGTTCCTCAAACAACCCGAAGGTACGTCAGCAATACGTCGATGAACTTGATTCCGATAAAGGGCGCAATGATTCCACCCAAGCCATAGATCAGCAGGTTGCGCTGCAGCAGAGCCGCCGCACCCAACGGACGATACCGCACGCCACGCAGAGCCAGCGGGATCAGGGCGATGATGATCAAAGCGTTGAAAATCACCGCGGAGAGAATTGCCGATTCCGGCGTGCGGAGATGCATCACATTCAGAACGCCGAGCACCGGAAAGGCTCCGGCGAACATCGCGGGGATGATGGCGAAGTACTTGGCCACATCGTTGGCGACCGAGAAGGTCGTCAAGGCACCGCGAGTGATGAGAAGTTGCTTACCGATCTCCACGATTTCAATCAGCTTCGTCGGGTTGGAATCGAGATCGACCATGTTGCCGGCCTCTTTCGCGGCTTGCGTGCCTGTGTTCATGGCGACTCCGACGTCCGCCTGAGCAAGAGCTGGAGCGTCGTTTGTTCCATCGCCCGTCATGGCAACGAGTTTTCCCTTTGCCTGTTCGCGCTTGATGAGTGCCATCTTGTCTTCGGGCTTGGCTTCGGCGAGAAAGTCATCGACGCCAGCCTGGCGGGCAATGGCCGCCGCGGTCAGCGGGTTGTCCCCGGTGATCATCATCGTGCGAATGCCCATGGCGCGCAGGTGATCGAAGCGCTCCCTCATGCCGCCTTTGACGATGTCCGTAAGGGCGATTGCGCCCAGGACACGACGGTTCTCCACAACTAGAAGCGGTGTTCCCCCAGAATTCGAGATTTCTTCAATACGAAGCTTCAGCTCATCGGGTATTCCATTGCCGGTTGAACTAATGAAACTTGCAATTGCGTCGGGAGCGCCCTTGCGGATTTCCCGCCCGTCGATATCCACGCCGGACATTCGGGTCTGCGCCGAAAACGGAATGAACTTGGTGTCGTGCGATGAAAGGTCGCGACCGCGCAAGTTGTAGCGCTCCTTTGCCAGAACGACAATCGAACGGCCTTCCGGAGTCTCATCCGCCAGCGAAGAGAGCTGTGCGGCGTCGGCCAAATAGTTCTCCTCGATGCGGGGGGCAGGGTAGAACTGGGTCGCAGCGCGGTTTCCGAGCGTGATCGTTCCTGTTTTGTCGAGCAGCAGCACGTCCACGTCGCCCGACGCTTCGACGGCGCGTCCGGACATCGCGATTACGTTTCTCTGAATGAGCCGGTCCATGCCTGCAATGCCTATCGCGGAAAGCAATCCCCCGATCGTGGTCGGTATGAGACATACGAGAAGTGAAACCAACACGAAGATGTTCTGAGGAGCGCCGGAATAGACCGCGAACGGTTGCAGCGTGACGACCGCCAGCAAAAAGATAATCGTCAGACCCGCCAGGTGGATATTCAGCGCAATCTCGTTCGGAGTCTTCTGCCGGGAGGCCCCTTCGACGAGCCTGAT
>JBGQDD010000515.1:0-2509 GCA_041495665.1 Candidatus Acidiferrum sp. | reverse complement strand
GTTCGGGCAATCGCAGGACAATTTCATGCTGATCCCGCTGGCGACGTACTACAAGGAATGGCACAAGCAGAACGACTGGCTGACGATTTTCGTGCAGGCGCAGAACGCAGAAATGGTGGAAGCGTCGCAAGATGAAGCCCGGATGTTGATGCGGGCCTGGCGGCATCTGCCATTTGGCGCGCCGGACAATTTTGCGGTGTTCGGCTCGGATTCCATCATGAGTCTGTGGAAAGAGATCACGGGAAACCTGGAGGCGGTAATCGTTGGATTGACATCGGTGTTCCTGGTGGTGGGCGGAATCGTCATCATGAACATCATGCTGGCCAGCGTGACGGAGCGCACGAGAGAAATCGGTCTGCGCCGGTCGCTGGGGGCGCGGAGAAAGCACATCGTTCTGCAATTCATGACGGAGTCGGCGGTGCTGGCGGCCGCCGGAGGAATGATCGGGCTAGGTCTCGCCTACATCGCGGTTGCGATTGTGCGGGCGGTAACGCCCATTCCGGTGCGGACGCCACTCAGCGCGGTGATTATCGCGCTCACGGTTTCCACCGGCGTTGGATTGTTCTTTGGAATTTATCCGGCAACGCGCGCGGCAAAGCTCGATCCCATCGAAGCCCTACGGGCAGAAGGCTGAAACAGAGTCATGGCGCAGGCACAGGGCGAAAACCTGAAACAGGCGATGGATACGCTGCGGGCGCACAAGATGCGCAGCGCGTTGACCATGTTCGGCGTGGTGCTGGGCGTGAGCGTGATCATGCTGGTGGCCGCGCTGATTACCGGATTTGATCAGCAAATTCAAGAAAACATCAAGCAGTACGGCGCAGATACGGCGTTCGTTTCGCGCTGGGACCAGGGACCGCACGGGGACACCCGGCCGCTCGAGGAACGCCTGCGGAAACCGCTGACGCTGGAGGACGCCGAGGCCCTAAAGGAGAGCTGCCCGGCGATCAAGAACGTGACCGTGTTCATTACCTGGTGGGAGAAGCCGCACACGGTGCGGACCAAGGCGGGCGAAGTGTCGGCGATCGATTTTCGCGGCGTGCAGCCGAATTTCGCCCAAGTGTACGCGAATGCCGCAGTATTGAAGGGAAGGTTCCTGAGCGAGGGAGATGATATCCACCGCGAGAAAGTGGTAATGCTTGGGGAAAACGTGGCGCCCGTGCTGTTTCCGGGAGGCGATCCGATCGGGAAAGATGTGATGATAGATGGTTCGGATTTTGTAGTGGTCGGGGTAGTGGAAAAGCCGAGAGGCGGATTCGGCATGGGAGATGACGACCGCCGGGTGCTGATTCCGTACAACACGTTCCGCAAGGTCTATCCCGGAGCGTATGAACACCAGATTCGGTTCCAGGCGTATCCGAACATGCTGGACCAGGCGGTGGATCAAGCGACGGAAATGCTGCGGCGGCGGCGCAATGTGCCGTATAACGGGAAGGACAGTTTTTCGATCCGCACGGCGCAGCAAGAGGTGGAACAGTTTCACAGCATCATGGGGATGGTGGCGCTCGCGGCGATCGTGCTGAGCTCGGTGGGGCTGCTGATCGGCGGCGTGGGCGTGATGAACATCATGCTGGTGAGTGTAACGGAGCGGACGCGAGAGATCGGGATCCGCAAGGCCATTGGTGCAAAAAGCGGAGACATCACCTGGCAATTCCTGCTGGAAGCGATGACGCTGACAGGCGCGGGCGGCATGGTTGCAGTGATTCTGGTGAATGGACTGGTGCTGCTGGTGCGCGTCACGCTGGAGTGGCCGGGCAGCGTGCCGGCGTGGGCCATTGCCGCCGGACTCATCGTGAGCATCAGCGTAGGGCTGTTCTTTGGCGTGTGGCCGGCGATGAAAGCGGCGAAGCTGGATCCGGTGGAAGCACTGCGATACGAGTAGCGCGATCGAATTTCTTCTCTTCTAATTTCCAACCAACTCTCCAGCAAGCGATATTTCCTTGGAGGAGTTTTCTATTCCTGGGCTAAGGTGTGTTCGACTGTGGCGATCGTGCCGAGGCCGATGAGGAATCCGACGAAAGGCTCTGCGAAACGGCGAGCTTGTTCAGTTCCGCGAGTGCAAATTTCTCTACCCGAATAGTTCGCGGTGAAGGATGCTTGCCTCCCATTCGTGTAACGAAGTAGTTTGGGGCGCCTGGCCCGGATGACTGGCCAACGGTTTGCCGCGTGTAGGTAAACGCCTCGTACGGCACGCCGGGATGAAAATACTGACGCGTGGGAGCTGCAGGAATTCCATAACGGGCGCTGAGCAAGCGGGGAATCTGAACAAACGCAGCCAAGAGCAGGCAGGCGAATGCGGCCATCCATACTTCGCGATGTTCTGCCGGCGCAGACCACCAGGAGCGCTTCTTGAAGACCGGCTCGGGAGCTCGCGGGCGCGAGCGCGTGAAGGGATAGAGAGATTTGGCGAGGTCTTCGCAGGATGCGAAACGGTCTCGGGGATTTTTTGCGAGGCAACGCGCCACGACGCGGTCGAGCGCAGGCGGCACTGCCGGATTGTGGCGCGAGG
>JBGQDD010000514.1:0-2519 GCA_041495665.1 Candidatus Acidiferrum sp. | reverse complement strand
AGATCGCTCCGCAAGTCACCTGGGGCACAAATCCCGGCATGGTCACCAGCGTCACCGCGCGCGTCCCCGATCCGCACGACTTCAAGGATCTCAACGATCAGAAGGCCACGGAAAGCGCGCTGAAATACATGGGCCTGAAGGCTGGCACGCCCATCGTGGATATTCCCGTGGACCGCGTCTTCATCGGCTCGTGCACCAATTCGCGCCTCGATGATTTGCGCGCCGCCGCGCATTTTGTCGCAGGCAAGCACGTGGCAAAAAGCATCAAGCAGGCATTGATCGTCCCCGGTTCCCGCGGCATCAAGACGCAAGCCGAAAAAGAGGGCCTCGACAAAATTTTCACCGCCGCCGGTTTCGAGTGGCGCGACGCCGGCTGCAGCATGTGCATCGGCATGAACGCCGACGTCCTGCCACCCCACGAGCGCAGCGCCAGCACCAGCAATCGCAATTTCGAAGGCCGCCAGGGCAAAGACAGCCGCACGCATCTCGTCAGCCCGGTCATGGCCGCCGCCGCTGCCATCGCCGGCCATTTCGTCGACGTCCGTTCACTCGACGACGTTTCATCCGTCGAGTAGATTTTGTAGCGCCGGCATCTTGCCGGCGGTTTTGCATTGTTTCTTTTGTAGGGGCGCAGCATGCTGCGCCCTGCCTAGGCTGGATCGCCAATGCCGGTAGACACGCGCGGTTTGAATCAAGGCCACGTAGGCAAACGAATGCGCGTTGAGCTTGCAGACGGAGAATTGCTTGAAATTCGCCTGCATGAGCTGACCGTCTGTGCCAAGCCCGAGCCCTGCTGTGGTATTACGTACATCTTGATTTCCACGAATCGTACGGATGGAAAGCGAGACAACGGCGCAGCGTATTGGACCGCGTTTGGCGAAATTGAGAAATTTCAAGTTCTGGGAGACTGAATCACATGCAACCGTTCTCAACACACACCGGCATGGTCATGCCGCTGGACCGCGTCAACGTGGACACCGACCAGATGGTGCCCAAGCAATTCCTCAAAGCGCTCACCCGCGAAGGCTTTGGCCGCATTCTTTTCTACGATTGGCGCTATCTTCCCGGCGAAAAACCGAATCCGGAATTTGTCCTGAATTTCCCGCGCTACAAAGGCGCATCTGTTTTGCTGGCACGCGCCAACTTCGGCTGCGGCTCCAGCCGCGAGCATGCCCCCTGGGGCGTGAAGGACTACGGCTTCCGCGTCGTCATTGCCCCCAGCTACGCCGACATTTTCTACAACAACTGCTTCAAGAACGGCATCCTGGCCGCCGAGCTTTCCGAACAACAAATCGAAGAACTCTTCCAGCGCACCGAAAAAGAAGAAGGCTATTCGCTAACCGTCAATCTGCCCAACCAAACCATCGCCGACAAACACGGCCTGATTTTCAAATTTGAAATCGCCCCGTCCCGCAAGGAAGTTTTATTGAAGGGCCTCGACGACATCGGCACCACCCTGCAACATGAGCCCGACATCACCGCCTACGAACAAACTCACACCGCCACCGCCACCATGTTCGACTCCGTCGACGTGAAGTACTACTCCAACGGCCGGTGAGCAGTGTTCAGTGTTGAATTGTTAGTTTGCAGTTTTAATTTCTAGTTTCACTTTTCTAGTTTCGATTTTTTTCTGCTGTCGGTTCCGGCGATTCCGGCGCGGCCGGCGGACCAAGTATTTCGGCGACGAAAATTCCTGCCAGCACAAATAGTGCGCCTAACATCGCACGCTGTCCGAGCCACTCGCGGATCATCAGATAGGAGGTAATGACCGCAAAGACCGGCTCCAGCGTAAATAGGATCGCAGCGTGGCTCGGCGTGGTGTACTGCTGCGCCCAAAGCTGAATGGAAAACGCCACCGCCGTGGCGAATACCGCGCAAATCAGAATTCCGAGATAAAGTTCCCAGCGCCACTCGAAGCGCGCGGGTTGCCAGCGGATCGCCGCCGCCGCGCCCGCCGTCACCCAAGCCATCGCCGCACACGCCGCCACCTGAATCAGGCTCAGCGCCCTGGCGGAATGCTGCCGCGTATATTCCCCAACAAGAATGATGTGGACCGCGTACAATCCCGCCGCCACAAACGTGAGCACGTCTCCGCGATTCAGATACGCAATGCCTTCGGCGGGGATGGTGAGGTAGCAGAGTCCCAAGACGGCGACGAGCGCACCGGCGTACGCGCCCCAGGTCAGCCTGCGCCCCCAGAACAGCGCGAGCAGCAACGGGACAAGCACGACGCTGGAACCCGTCACGAATCCCGACTTGGCGGGGGTGGTGTACTGCAAGCCCGCGGTTTGAAACGCGTAGCCGAGAAACATGAAGCAGCCGAGGCGGAGTCCCGCGAAGAGATCATCGCGTTCGAACCGGCGGAGAGCGCGAGTGCTCCATGCCAACATCAGCACGGCCGCCAAGCTGAAGCGCACGGCCAGAAACATGAACACAGAGGCATGATCGAGCGCATTCTTGACGACCACAAACGTCGCGCCCCACAAGAGCGAGCAGAAAGCGAGCGCGAGGTCTGCTTT
>JBGQDD010000513.1:0-2541 GCA_041495665.1 Candidatus Acidiferrum sp. | reverse complement strand
GCGGCGATTTCGCGCGCCAGTTCTTCCGGCAACAGCGAGCTGAGCTGGCGCCCGACCGCCTCCTGGCGCGCCACTCCGAAAAGCTGTTCCATGCGCGTGTTCCAGGACTCGACGATGCCTTCCAGGTCAACGGAGAGCACGCCGACGTTCAGGGATTCCACAATATTTTCGCTGAAGTCCTTGAGGCGGGCGATTTCGAGGGCTTTTTGTTCGAGCGAGCTGTAGAGCTGGGCGTTGTCGAGAGCGACGGCGACGTAACCGGCAATGGTTTCGACCAGCTCGACGTCATCGCTGGACAGAAAATCTCCGTCGACCGTTTTGCCGAGCCCGAGAACCGCGACGGTGTGCTCGCGGATGCGGCACGGAACAAAGTAGTTGAGGTCCAGCTGCTCGAGCGTGCGACGAACGGAATCACTCACGTCTCGTGCCGCACGGGGCGACTCGAAAAAGAGCGCCCCGCGGGCAAACTCGGGCCGGGCCGGCTCGAGGAAACTAAGATCCAAAGACTCGGCGAGCCGCACTCCCATCGAACGGGCAATGCGCATCTGGCCGGGTTGCATGGCGTTCTCCACAAAAACCGCGAGACGGTCAACCAATAGCGTTTGCGAAATGCGGTCCATGACCGAGCCCAGCATGGGGTCGAAACGCACTTCGTTCGTCAGCGTGCGACCGAACTCGATGAGCGTGCGGCGGTAATCAAGGCGATCCCGGTAGAAGAAGCGATCCAGGCGTGCCTGAATCCCGGCGCGGAGCGGCTGGAACAAGAACGCCGCAATGACGATGGCGATCATGCCGCCGACGGGGCCGTTCGTGGGCGCATGGAAAATCCCAGCGATCAGCGCGACCAACGCAAAGTAAACCGCAGCCACCCCGGCGGTCGCCGCCGTATACGCCAAGCCACGCTTAAAGATGATGTCCACGTCCATCAAGCGGTAGCGGATGACGGCGTAGCCGAAGCACAGCGGGATCAGCACCAGGCTCAATACGGAGAACTGCATCCATGGGCGCAAGGCCACGCCGAACACCAGAGGCACGATGTAGAGCAAGGAAACGGGCAGACTGCCGGCAAGAGTTCCACCGGTGAGCCATTTCAATTGCTGGCGAAGGACACCGGACGGCGCCTCGCGGTAGCCCCCGTAGAAAACAAGCCCCGCCGCAAGGAAGCCGAGGGCGAGAAGACCGAATTCAATTTTGGTGAGCAATATGTATGAAGCAAGCCAGGGCAAGAAACCGAAGTCCTTGAGCGCCGTATTTACATGAATCAGAAGCAGGGTGAGGGGCAGGAAGTAGACAGCCAACAATTTCGAAGATGAACGAACGGTCGTTTCAGTCCGCCCCGGAAATACCAACGCAAAGTGGAGCAGCAAAGCAGGTGCCAGCAGGCGCGCCACAATCTCCGACCAGTAAACTTCCCAGTCGAAGGTGTCCAACTTTCCACTGTAATGGAACGACCAGAGAATAAAGGAAACCAGGCAAAAGATGTAAAAGTGCACCGCGCGTGGAGCGTTCCAGCGGCGGATGAAAATGAACAAGCCGATGAACAGATAGAGCAAGCCTACGATTCGCAGGTAGTTCTCGGTCGCGAGGGGCTTTTCGGCAGGCGCGGTGAGAAGCGGCGTTTCGAATTCCTCGCCACCGCGGGAAAGCTTGTAATGCACCTGGGTCCAGAGTCCCGCACGGTCCAGCCGCCGAGCGACCTCCGCGGCTCTTGTAACAGATGTGCTATTAATCGTCAGCAGGACGTCGCCCGGGCGGATCCCGGCGCGAGTTGCGGGAGAGTTGGGGGAAACCCGGCTGGCCTGAATGCCGTGGTCCGTGTCGAGCCAAGCCACTCCGTCGTACACCACCTCGAAGCGGCTGCGCTGGTCGAAGTTAATCAGGGCAAAAATCACCGCAGCCAGCGTGGCTAGCGCCAGCACGACCGCCCCAAGGCTAACTCGGAGGTTTTGCCTCATAACTCTACGGGGCAGGACTACGCCCCACCACAAGAAACCAAGTGCAACCCAATGTCCATTGTTTGGTAGACACCTATTCGCAAAACCATTTTATATTCAATAACTTACGGTAGCGGTAGGCTGGACTATCCCGCAGCATCCTGTTTCTGGAAGGACAAATACAGCTTTCTAGAACCCAGAAATTCCTAAAACTGAACGCTCAGCCCGCCTCGAAATGTCCGGAATGCCGGTACCAGAACAACTCGGCCATCCCTGCTATTGGTGGAGACATAACCCTGCGCCAAGAGATTGTTGCAATCTGCAATGGCCTCCCACCGCCCCAACACAAACTTTGGCAGCGGCTGGCGGACAATCAGGTGTAGGTAGGGGTCCATTTGGTAGAGGGACTCGCCATAGCTGTCGACGGAGGAGACGGTGATGCCGCTCACCCATTTATATCCCGCATGGACTTTCGTGCCGATGCGCGGCACCTTCGCGGAAATTCCCGCCCCCAGGGAATGCCGCTGGGCCGTACGAAGCGCATCGCGAAGCAGACCGTCGGCGTCGTCGGAAGGCGTCAAAGCTCCACCGAAAGAATAAACGGCGG
>JBGQDD010000512.1:0-2558 GCA_041495665.1 Candidatus Acidiferrum sp. | reverse complement strand
GTTTGAGATGCCAACACCATCACCGCAGCCAGAAGTGCCACGGAGAGCAGCCCTATCAAAGAAAGAGACCTGATTCGGAGAATGTTTCGCACCTGGAGCAGCATACCAAATCCACCCGTCAATACGCGCCGCTCGAAAGGTGCAAACGCTAGTGAGCCGCCGGCGCATCCCCGGGACTCATCGCAGAGATAACCAGCGTCTTCAGCTTGGCTTTTTCGAGCAAAGCATTGACGCTCGCCAGATCATCCTTCTGGAATGCGGCCCAACGCGCCAGCGTCTCTTGCGCAGCTTCTTCCCACCTTACGCTCGCGGTCGCGGCATCAACAGCCGGCCCCAGATCGGAGCTGTCCACAATGATCAAGAGACCGGTGAGCGCCGCCGCGACTTGGGAAAGTGGTTCATGCTCCTTGTTCGGCGTGGCGAGCCCAAATAGCCCAAAATCGGCATCACTATCGGCCTCCACTGCCGCTTCCACCTTCTTTTCCATCTCCTGCAAAGCCGTCAGAAGCTCGGTGTTGCCCCCCGCCTCCTTTTTTCTTGTTTCGATTTGCTTTCGGAGGTCACCCACCTGTTGCAGCGCCATCGAGACTTCACCCAATCTTGCCGCGAGTTTCGAGGCCAACCCAAACTGCCGCGCCAGTGTATCCTGCGGCGTTTTCACACGCGGATCCAGCTTGATCGTCAGCGGTTGCGTGCTGCTCTTGCCGTTCGCCGTGAACTTCACGGTGTAATTGCCCGGCACTGCCAAAGTTCCGGCCGGTCCCCAAAACGAAGTGCGAACACCCTTCGGCAGCGCGTAACGAAGGTCCCACACGAATCGGTGCATTCCCGCCTCCGCCAAGAGAGGTTTCGGGTCGTGCACCCACTGCATTTGAAGCGGCACGTCATTTGGATTTGTCTTTTGCAAGACGTCATCGCTCACGAATCGCCGCACCAGCTTTCCTTCCGAGTCGAAAATTTCCAGTTGGACGGGCGAGAGCGCCTTGTCCTTCAAATAATAATCCAGCACCGCGCCCTCCGGTGGATTCGCAGCCAACGACTCATCCATCGGCACCGGCGTGCCTTGATCTGAGCCAGGCCGCATGCGAATTGCGGTTTCCGGACGAAAGAGCCATGCATCCGCGGCGGCGACATGCGCGTCCATCTGCCGCAGCGGTGTCACGTCGTCCAGTATCCAAAACGAGCGGCCAAACGTGGCAACCACCAAATCGTCTTCGTGTACCACCAGATCGCGCACCGATGTCACCGGCAGATTGAGTTGCAGGGACTGCCAATCGTCTCCGTCATTAAAGGACGCATAGACGCCCTTCTCCGTGCAAGCGTACAGCAATCCTTTTCGAACTGGATCTTCCCGCACGCAGTTCAGGAAACTTCCGTCAGGAATTCCATTGGAGACGCGTTGCCAGGTTTTGCCGAAATCGCGCGTGCGATAAAGATAAGCCTGATAGTCATCCAGACGATGCCTGTCCACCGCCGCATACGCCGTCCCTGCATCGAAATGCGAAGCTTCGATGTGCGTCACCTTGCTCCACGGCGTCAACTCCGGCGGCGAAACGTTCTCCCACGTTTTCCCCTCGTCCTGCGTCAGTTGAATCAGGCCATCGTCCGTGCCCGCCCAGATTTCTCCAGCACGCACAAACGACGGTCCAATCGTGTAAATGACGCCGCGCCGTTTCCCTTTCGGAGCATCCGCGGCTGTTGCTGCGTCCAAATTCGGCGGCACCCCAGGATCTTCGCGAGTGAGATCAGGACTGATTACTTGCCAGGAGCTGCCGCCGTCCGCCGTTCGAAACAAAACTTGCGATCCGAAGTACAGCACATGGGGATCGATCGGCGAAAATACCAGCGGCAGCGTCCACGTGCGCCGGTAATCGCCGAGATGCGCGAGCGTAGGCGGAAGTTGCTGGAGCTGTTCGTCGCCGAAATCCTGGCGCGCGACAAAGCCGCCGAACGACACGCCCGGATTCAGCGGGTCCGGCGCAATGTAGCCATTTTCGTCCCCCGCGTCCATCGGCCGCCAATCATGGAAATTCAAGGAACGGTACCTGCTGCGGCTTGGAATGGCTGCCGCACCGCTGTCCTGCTGCGCGCCGTACACCCAGTAAGGGAATTGGTTATCGGCCGCCACGTGATAGAACTGCGCCGTTGGCTGGTTGAACCAGGAACTCCACGTCTCACCGCCGTTGCGCGTCACGATCGCACCCTGGTCGCTGCTGAGAATCATCCGCCGTGGTTCATCGGGATCAATCCAAAGTTCGTGGTAGTCGTCGCCACCGGGCGCGCCTTTGAACGCGGTGAACGTCTTCCCTCCGTCGCGCGACTGGTAGGTTGTGGTGTTCGGGACGTACACGGTGTCAGGGTCTTTGGGATCAACGCTGACTTCCCCGAAGTACCACCCGCGCTGCCAGATGCGCCGGTCATTCGAAACGCGCTGCCAACTCTGCCCGCTGTTGTCAGAACGAAAGAGCCCGCCCTCCTTGGCGTCCACGATCAGATAAATCCGCCGCGGATTGCTCGGCGCAAAAGCGATGCCCATCCGCCCGAGACCTTCCGAAGGC
>JBGQDD010000511.1:0-2562 GCA_041495665.1 Candidatus Acidiferrum sp. | reverse complement strand
CCCCAGGGTGCGATGCGTCTCAGAATCGCCCGGAGCCAGCCGCGTGGCCTCGCGCGCCTCACGCAAGGCCACTTGCAGGTCTCCTTTTCGAACAAGCGCATTGCCGAGATTCACGTGCGCCTGCGCGAACCTGGGTTTTAGTTTCACCGCGGTCCGAAACTGTGCGATCGCAGAATCGATTTCTCCCTGCGCGAGCAAGACCCAGCCCAGAGAGTTGTGTCCCTCCGGACTCTTCGGTGCAAGCCGCACAACTTTCTCGAAATCTACGCGAGCAGAAGTTAAATCGCCCTGCTGGAGCGCCGACATGCCTGTCTGGTAAGTCGCGGCCGCCCGGGACGCGGCATCCGCCTTCGCAGAACCCGCGGATTGCGCAGCGCACATCGCCGCCGCAGCGCAGAAGAGAAACAGCAGCGCGGTGCACAGTTGAAAAAAACGCATCCGAGGATGAAAGAGATTCAATTTCACGCGAAAGATACCTGTAGAGCGTTCCCGAAAATACTAGCATGTTCCCAGCCGCGCTCCTCTCCACAAGCTGTTTGGTTGAGGTCCCGCCGCCATGCTGACGCGTCTCGGACCAGACCTTGCTATCATTTGAGATTGATGACTCTCCATTCCTCTTTTCTCCGGCTTCCCTGCTTCCTTGGGCTTTGCGCCTGGCTCTCAATACAATCCGCCAGTTCTCCAAGCGTTAGCACTGGTAATTCCGAGAGTGCAAGCGCCAAGCCGATTGTGCACTTCACCGATGTAGCGCGGAAAGCCGGGCTCACCACTCCGGTCGTTTTCGGCGGCGAAAACACAAAAAAATACATTATTGAAACAACGGGCACAGGCGTGGCCATCTTTGACTACGACAATGATGGCTGGCCGGATATTTTCGTCGTGAATGGCACGACGCTGGAAGCCTTGCCAACTGCCAAAGTACCGACGAGCCACCTCTACCACAACAATCACGACGGCACCTTCACCGATGTCACCGGGAAAGCCGGGCTGACCCACACCGGCTGGGGCCAGGGCGTGTGCGTAGGCGATTACGACAACGACGGCTTCGAAGATCTTTATGTTACCTACTACGGCAAAAACGTTTTCTACCACAACAATGGCGATGGCACCTTCACCGACATCGGCGAAAAAGCGCGTGTCGCGGGAAGCGGCAAAATGTGGGGCACAGGCTGTGCGTTCGTGGATTACGATCGCGACGGAAAACTCGACTTAATGGTGGCCAACTACGTCGACTTTGATTCCGCCACCGCTCTTGCTCCGGGCGAGCGGCCTTCCTGCATGTGGAAGGGTGTTCCCGTCATGTGCGGCCCGCGTGGCTTGCCGTGGGCGACAAATATTCTTTATCACAATCTCGGCAACGGCGGGTTTGGAGACGTCACCACCAAAGCGCACATCGACCGAACCAACGGGCATTACGGGTTCAGCGTTTCCACGATCGACATTGACGACGACGGCTGGCCGGACATTTACGTGGCGTGTGACAGCACCTCCAGCATCCTCTATCACAACAATCAGGACGGCACGTTCACTGACGTCGCCGTTATTGCAGGCGCGGCGTTTAACGATGACGGGCGCGAGCAGGCCGGCATGGGCTCCGCGGTTGGCGACTACGACGGCGACGGCAAGCTCGATCTCTTCAAGACTAATTTTTCCGACGATACCTCTACGCTCTACCGCAACCATGGCGATGGCACGTTTGACGATGTGACCTTCCCCGCGGGGCTGGGCCTCCATACCCAGTATCTCGGCTGGGGGACGATGTTCTTTGATTTCGACAATGATGGCTGGCCCGATCTTCTCTTAGTCAATGGCCACGTCTATCCCGAAGTGGACAGCCAGCATCTCGGCAGCAATTTCAAAGAGCCGAAGATTCTGTATCACAACAAAGGCAACGGAACGTTTGCCGATATTTCCGCCAATGCGGGGCCGGGGATTACGGCGGTGAGTTCTTCCCGCGGACTGGCGGTCGGCGATTTGTGGAATGACGGCCGCATGTCCGCGGTGATCAGCAACATGAACGCGTTGCCGATGCTGTTGGTGAACGATCTGCGCAACGGCAATCATTGGATTGCGTTTCACACCATCGGCAACAAATCCAATCATGACGGCATCGGCGCGAAGATCACTGTGAAAGCCGGCACGCGCACGCTCATCGATGAAGTCCGCAGCGGCTCGAGCTTCATCTCGAACAGCGACATGCGCGTCCACTTCGGCCTCGGGTCCGCCACCAGGATTGATTGGGTCCAAGTCCGCTGGCCCAGCGGCTTGGTTGAACGCTTTAAAAATCTGCCCGCCGATGCGATCTACACGCTGAAAGAAGGTAGCGGTAGACCGGATGAGAAAATGCAATGAAATTAGGAAGTAAGGCAGTGCCCCCGGGATTCCGCAATACCGTCCGGCACACAAGAATCAGGCGTCTCTAGGAATGACGATGTTGTGGTGAGTGACTATCTATTCGCTGACTCAGTGTGGAGGGTTGCATCGATCACATGGCTGGTCGCCGGAGCTTCCGCCACTCCAACATGTTTGTCTGCCCCGCCGTAATAAAACAAGAACCGATTG
>JBGQDD010000510.1:0-2569 GCA_041495665.1 Candidatus Acidiferrum sp. | reverse complement strand
TTGATCAGATCACGCAGATCGAGCTGATCGGAGCGCACTTCCGCGAAGAAGCGCGCCAGCACAATGATTATAATCAATTTAACCAATTCTGACACCTGAACAAGCTCTCCCAGAGCCGGGATGGCGATCCAGCGCTTGGCGCCGAAATGGGTGCGCCCGACCAGAAGAACCGCGACGAGAGCGGCGAGCCCAATGAGATAGAGAATCGGAGCTTGGTCGAGAATCAGATGATAATCCAGGCGAGAAAGCACGAACATCAAAGCGAAGCCGATGACCAGCCAACGGATCTGTTTCATGTGCATGCCGGCAAGCGAGCTGCCGTGCGTGGCGGAATAGATTTCCATCACGCCGAGCGTGCAGATGGCCGCAAGGATGGCCAGGAGCCACCAGTCGTAATCGCGGGTTCCGGGTGCGTCTTTCATGAAAGAAGCCGAAAGTCCACAGTTGAAAGTTGAGAGAGAAGAAAGAGTCCGCTGGCGCAGAGGGCACGGATCTGAGAGCTTGGCTCCTTCTTAGACAAAATCATAAAATCCTTTAGCGCTGTGGCTCCGCGCTGGCGCGTGCCGGAACAACAGCAGCGCTGTCATCCCGTTTCAAGGCTGCCCGCGGAGCCATCGCTGCCGCGGGGGCTGAACCATTCCCAGAATCAGAACGTTTGTATTCGGCGGTGACTTGACCCTGGGTCTTCTTGTTCTTTTTGTCGTAGTAGGCCTTGATGAGATCTTTGACCACGGGCCCGGCTGCTTCGCCACCATGTTTTCCGCTTTCCTGGACTAGCACGGCGACGACAATTTCCGGGTTGCGGCGCGGCGCGTAGCCAACAAACCAGGCGTTGTCTTCGAATTTTTTCTGTTTCCCAAACTTTTCGCGGGTCGCGTAACCGATGACCTGGGCAGTTCCCGATTTACCACTGAACTCAATCCCGGCGAGCCTCAACTGGCCACCGGTGCCGCCGCTTTCGTTGATGACGCCGTACATCGCGTCCGTTATTTTTTCCACGGTGGGTTCGGAAATAGAGAATCGTTCTTCTCCCACGTTTGGCGCGTCCTTCAGCAAGTGCGGCTGCTTAAAGACGCCGCCCATGGCGATTCCGCCAATCATCCGAGCAAGTTGCAACGGCGTAGTCGTGACGGCGCCCTGACCGGTGGACACCGAGATGGTCTCGCCCGCATACCACTTGCGATGGAAGACCCGCTCGACCCATTCGGCCGAAGGCATCAGCCCAGGCTCTTCCGAGGGGAGATCGATTCCGGTCTTATGTCCGAGGCCGAATTTGCTGCCGTAGTAAGAAAGCCGGTCGATGCCCAGGTGCATACCAACGGTGTAGAAAAACACGTCGCAGGACTTGAGAATGGCCTCGTGCAGATTTGCGACGCCATGCGATCTTGCTCCGGTCTTCGCGGAGTAGATCCAGCACTTGAACTGGCGGCCGTAGAACGTCCCGTAGCCTGGACAAAACGTTGTGAAATTCTCCTGGGGAACATGGTCCTCGAGCATGGCCGTAGCGGTCACGATTTTGAAGACAGATCCCGGCGCAAGCTGCGCCTGAATCGCGCGATTCATCAATGGATGTTCCGGGTTTTCGTTGAGATTCTTCCAGTCCTCCGCGGAGATGCGCACCGCGAAATCATTGGGGTCCAAGGCGGGATGGCTCACCATCGCAAGGACTTCACCGGTGCGCGGGTCCAGCGCGACTACCGCACCAGGGCGCGGCCCCAAGGATTGTTCCGCGATCTGCTGCAGGTCGTAATCGATGGTCAACTGAATCTGTTTGCCGGGAATAGCTTCTTGAGTGGACAGGCGCTCCACTTCCTTGCCGATGCTGTTTACGACCACGCGCCGCATACCGTCCGTGCCCTGAAGCGAGTCGTTGTACTGGCGCTCCAGACCGGTCTTTCCGGCGAAATCGCCCGGGCGGAGCTTGCTATTGCTCGCTTCGATCTGCTGCTCGCTGACTTCACCGACGTAGCCCGCAGCATGAGCGAGGAAGCCACCCGGCAGGTAACGCCGCCGCGAGACGGAAATCATTTCCAGGACCGGAATGTCCGAGCGATGTGATTCGATGAAGGCGATGTCCGCCGGCGAGGCGTCGGGCTTGATAATGATGGGCTGAAATTTCGGCAGATTCTTTGTATTCGTGAGCTGGTCCCGCAGATCACCCACAGGGATTCCCAGGCCGTCCGAGATACCGGGGAGATACTTTTCCACCAGAGCTGGATAATCGCGAAGGAGGAGCACGCTGAACGCCGGTCGATTGTCCACCAACACGCGGCCATCGCGGTCCAGCATGCGGCCGCGCGGCGCAATCACGGGAATGTAGCGCACGCGATTGCGCTCGGCCATCGAGCTGTACTTGTCGGCATCGATGACCTGGAGTTTCCAGAAGCCGAGCAGCAACACGCCGATCATTCCCACGATGATGTAGGAAGCCACGGCCAGCCGCCCTTGCGGCAATCGATTGTCGTTGCGGAACCAGTACGACACGAAAACCCCGCGCGCGAGTATTTCCAGGGCTTTTGGCCCGGTCCGGCTCAATTTGACTAAACTGGCCGGACTAAACTCGCGTCAC
>JBGQDD010000509.1:0-2585 GCA_041495665.1 Candidatus Acidiferrum sp. | reverse complement strand
GGATGGTTTTCTTCGGAAAATTGCCGGGCGCCAGGGCGTTGAGTTTTTCGGCGACGGCAACGTAGCTCTCGTAGGGAGTGACAGCGAAGCAGAGATGCAAATGCTTCTCGAGTTGTTCGCGGATCGCGGAGAGCACGCGAGGAGAGCGGTGGCCGACGTTGAGGCAGCCGATGCCGCCGGCGAAATCGAGATAGCGATTGCCGTCGACATCCTCGATGGTGGCGCCGTCGGCGCGCGCGGCGAAAATGGGCGTGGCATTGGAAGGGCCGCGTGGAATGGCGGCTTCGCGGCGGGCCATCAAAGCGCGTGACTGGGGTCCGGGTATTTCGGTTCGAATTTGAATCGTTTTCATTGCGCGTTCCTTTTTGCCGGAGGCCACGAAGCCGCCGTCCTGATTTTTGCCGCAAAAGCAGATCCCTCGCTTCGCTCGGCATGACAGTAAAAAGACTCTTTCAGCAACCTGCTAGTACCAGCCGATGGGGGTCTCGTCGAGATTGACGAACACCTGCTTGGTTTCCAGATATTCTTCCATGCCCCAGGGACCCAGCTCACGTCCAAAGCCGGACTGTTTGTAGCCGCCCCAGGGCGCTTCGACGTAGGTCGGTTGCATGTGATTGACCCACACGATGCCGGCGCGCAGCGACTTGACGACGCGGAACGCTTTGTAGATGTCGCGCGTCCAGACAGCGGCCGCGAGTCCGTACGGCGTATCGTTGGCGATGCGAATCGCCTCCGGCTCGCCTTCGAACGGAATCACGGAAGCGACGGGGCCAAAAATTTCTTCGCGAGCGATGCGGGCGCTGTTATCCACGTCGTAGAAGATGGTCGGCTCGACGTAGTAGCCCTTGCCAAACTGCTTCGGCCGCCCGCCGCCGATGGCGAGCTTCGCTTCCTTCTTGCCGAGTTCGAGGTAGGAGCTGACGCGGTCGTATTGCTCCTTGCTTACGAGCGGCCCCATCTTCGTTTCGCGATCAAGCGGGGCGCCGAGCTTGATGCGCTTGGCCTTCTCCGTCATGGCTTCCACGAACTTTGAATAGATTTTCTTTTCGACGAGAATGCGGCTGCCGGCGGAGCAAACTTCGCCCTGATTGATGAAAATGCCGAAGAGCGCGCCGTCAACGGCCGCTTCCCAATCGGCGCCATCGAAGAAAATGTTGGGAGACTTGCCGCCAAGCTCCAGCGTGACGCGCTTGAGCGTGTCCGCGGCGCTCTTGACGATGATTTTTCCGACTGCGGCGCTGCCGGTGAAGGCGATTTTGTCCACGCCAGGATGAGCCACGAGTGCGGCTCCTGCTGTTTCGCCCATGCCGTTGACAACATTGATGACGCCGGGTGGAAAACCCAATTCTTCAAACCAGTTGGCGACTTCCATCATGGTGAGCGGCGCCTGCTCGGCGGGCTTGAGGACGCAGGTGCAGCCAGCGGCGATGGCGGGGGCGAGCTTCCAGGAAGCCATCACCAGCGGATAGTTCCAGGGAATGATTTGTCCGGCGACGCCAACTGGTTCGCGCAGGGTAAAACTCAGGGCATTCGCGGGCACCGGGTTAACGTGCCCCATAACTTTGTTCGCGAGGCCGGCATAGTATTCGAAACAAGTTGCGGCATCGGCGATGTCGTACTCCGCCTCGACAATGGGCTTGCCCGAATTGCGGCATTCCAGCTCGGCGAGCGGCGCGGCGTTGGCGCGAATTTTCTCAGCTAGTTTGTAGAGAAGGCGGCCGCGCTCGGCGGCGCTGGTCTGCGGCCACGGGCCGGAATCAAACGCGGCGCGCGCCGCTTTCACGGCGCTATCGATATCCGCTGCCGTGCCAGATGCAACATGCGCGATCGCTTCTTCGGTGGAAGGATCGTAGACGGGAAACATCTCGCCGGAAGCGCTCTTGACCCACTGTCCGTTGATGTAGTTTTGATAAGCTCGAACGACTGTTTTCACACTGCTCGACATAACTGCCTCCCAAATTCAATTCAAAGCGCGGACGCCGCCGCCAGTTTCCGCGCGGCCTTGCGCCTGCCGTACACGAAGAAGAAAAACGCCGCGAGGCCGATGAAAAACAACGTGCCCCCAAACATCCAAATCTCGTAAGAGCGCAGCGACTTAATCTGCTGGGCCGGAAAAAATGCCAGGGCGATTCCCAGAGCGGTGGTGGTGAATCCACTGAAGCCGGCAAGGATCAGCGTTGTCTTGCTGTAGCGCCCTTTTGCAAAAGAATCACTGAAGGCGATCTTCAGCAGCGCGCCAAACATATAGAGAAACGGGATCAATTGAAGCACCACGGCGAGAGAAAGAAGCTTCTGGAAAGTCTCCTGCACTCCCGTATCAGAAGCCAGCAATTCACGAATACCAAAACCAAGTCCTATCATCACCCTCGAAACCCAGGGGATGCTAATGAATCTGTTCCAAAGCGCCCCACCACTGAAGTTGATCACTACCAAAAGCATCGACACTACCGCGTGGACGATCAGCGCGGCATACGGCGTGGCGTACTTGGGGTGAATCTTGCCGAGCCAGGACGGCATATAGGAATCGAGGCCCGCGACAAACGGAATTCGCGCCGAGCCGCCAAGCCAGGCGGAGCCGATTCCCG
>JBGQDD010000508.1:0-2590 GCA_041495665.1 Candidatus Acidiferrum sp. | reverse complement strand
CAGCGTTCCAGCGTCTCGCGCTCCTCCGGGCTCAACTGCAAAAGCGGAATCGGTCTTCCCCGCGCCATGGGTACCTCCCTTGTACCTTAGACGCAGGGAAAGTCATATTTATTACATGTATTTATAACTCAAGACACTAGTTCGTACTCGCGGTGACTGCGAAAGCGCATGCCCTTTGCCGAAATGTCGACAGTCATGGCCTCTTCAAACCAGGGAATCCGCTCGGGGTGCACGCGAACGGGAACCGCGAGCGCCCTCCGCATACTGCCGCGCCGTTCGGGTTCGCGGCGAAGGGCATTTCCGTTGGATGAAGAGTGCGGCTGCTCATCGAAATGAAAAGCGACTGCGAAGGTCGCCGGGGCGTCGGAAAGGCCCAGGGCACGGGCGAGTTGATCCAATTTCGCAGAGCGTTCCTGCTCCGACGCGCGTTCCGATTGAACTTTCTCGCGTGCGTTGGTGGCGCGAATGACCTCCAGCACTTCGCCGCAGCGAGCGACGCGAGAGAGAATTTCCGGCTGGCCATCGGAAAGCGAGGCGTCATAGGGAAAGGTGACCCACACCGTTACGCCCGGAGTATGGGACTCCTTGGTAGAAACGAGCAAACCGCTGCGCGAAACGTCGATGGTTTCTCCCAATTCGATTTTTTGGCCGAAGGGCGTAGTCCAGCGCAAGCGTACCGGAAGGCGCAGGCGCACGCGGCGGTGCTGGCGGCTATCCATAGGCGTAACAGTACTGCCCAAGGGCTGGTACAAGCCCGAGTATATGACCCACGTATTGAAACCGCCAAGACCTCGTACTAGGACATAAATTCCTGATTTTCGCGTTGCAGTTTGCGGGGGCCGATGTTAGCTTTGCGCCCAGTCCTACAGCCCCAGGGGGTATTGATGGGTGATGGAGCAGAACGCCGCGAAGCGCGGCGATTCACGATGAGCCTTCCGATGCGGGTTTTGCCGCGGGAAGCCAAAGGACGCGAACTGGATGCGCACACGCGGGATGTCAGTTATCGCGGGCTGTACTTCCTTGCTGATGCCAATTTCGAAGTTGGCAGCGAGATTGAGTTCGTCATCACTCTTCCTCAGCAAGTCACGCAATCGGGCGATGTAAATATCCGCTGCCTGGGAGAGGTTGTGCGTATCGAGCCCACCGAGAATGGCAGGGTGGGCATTGCCGCGAAGATCGCGCGCTATGAATTCATGCCTGCCGCGGCAAACGCCGCGTAAGACTTCTTCCTCCACTTTTCGGGTAATTCCCCGCTCGCGGCAGCAACTGCGTACAATACGGTGGAGAGATTTTTCTGCTGGGGGAATCCATGTATCACTACGACGCCAAAATTGCGCTCGAGGAATTGCAGGAAGAGGCGCTGCTTCCGCATCCCGTCAAACTGCGTGACATGATTCTGCGGACGAAGCTGGGCCCGCAGGACGCGCAGCTTTTAAATCACGATTTTCAAGACTACCTGACGCGGTTCGGGGATGTGCAAAAAGTCGCGCGAGGAATTCTGGAAAGAATCGCCGCGGGCCAGCGTAAGACATCCTAATGCCGCTTGCATCTGCAGGAATTCCCGGGAAATGAAACCAAAGCCGCGCGTATTGTTGTTGTCCGCAACGTCCGGCGCAGGACACGTTCGCGCCGCGCAAGCCCTCGAAAAAGCTTTCGTGGCGCGGGGCGACTGCGCCGTGGAGCACATCGACGCTCTGCAGCACGTCAGCAGGCTTTTCCAGCGCGTCTACGACAAAGCTTATATTTCGATGGTGCGGCACGCGCCGGTGCTGATGGGCGTGCTCTACGAACGCACGGACCAGCCGTGGCTGCACCCGCGGCGGCGCCTGGCGCTGGACCGGCTGAACACCGGTCCGATGATCCGCCTGTTGAAACGCATACAGCCGGACCTATGTGTGGCGACGCATTTTCTGCCTGCGGAGATCATCGCGTGGCTGATCGCCAAGCGAAAGTTGCACGCGCACAATGCCATCGTCGTCACGGACTACGATGTGCACGCGATGTGGCTTTGTCGCACCGTGGACCGCTATTACTTGGCCATCGATGAAGCCGCGGAATATCTGGTGCGCATCGGCGTGCCGCGAGAAAAGCTGCGCGTTACCGGTATTCCGATTGATCCCCTGTTCGCAACGCCCTTGAATCGATCCAATGCGCGGAAGCAATTGGGGCTCGACGCAGATGCGTCGGTTATTCTCATCTCGGCAGGCGGTTACGGCGTGGGTCCGGTCGAGCAACTCGTTAAAGACCTGCTGGCGCTGCAACGGCCGTGGCAAATTGCCGCGATTGCGGGAAAGTCCGAGAAGACCCGGAAGCGTCTTGAAGAATTGGCAAAGGAAGCGGGCAATTTGTCCTCGGGCTCGCCACGGCTTTGCCCCGTCGGATTTACGACGGAGATGGACAAATACATGGCGGCGGCAGACTTGATGGTCGGCAAAGCAGGCGGGCTGACGACGTCGGAAGCCCTGGCACGGGCGCTGCCCATGGCGCTCATCGAACCGATCCCTGGCCAGGAAGAACGCAACGCCGATCACTTGCTGGAGGCCGGAGCAGCGATTCGTTGCAACAACTTGCCTGCGGCCGCGTGGAAGAT
>JBGQDD010000507.1:0-2609 GCA_041495665.1 Candidatus Acidiferrum sp. | reverse complement strand
CCTGGAGCCGGGAAACGTAATCACCATTGAACCCGGCGTTTATTCGGCGGGCATCGGGGGAATTCGCATTGAAGATGATGTCGCCGTTCACGCCGACCGTACGGAAGTACTGACCCGCGCACCGCGGGATCTCATCGAGATCTAGAGCAGGCATGAAACGCAAAAAGCCCAGCAAGCCCAGTCCGTCGTTCGCCAATCCTGAAATTCAGCAGATCGAACAGCTCTTTCAGTTCATGACCGAGCACAATCTAGAGGAGTTTGAATACTCGAGGGGTGATCTGCGGATACGTCTGCGCAAGCCTTCGGCTGGGGTAGTGGTGTCCGCTCCGCGGATGGTTGCTGCGCCAGAGATCATCGTCCCCGGGTCAGTGGATGCTTCCTACGCTTCATCCGCCGGTGTTGCTGTTCCTGAGGCGCGGTCCACGGAAGACCTGCACCTGGTCAAATCCCCCATCGTTGGGACGTTTTATGAGTCTCCCAGCCCCGGGACGGGGGCTTTTGTGAAGGTAGGTACGTTCATCGAGACTGGGAAAACCCTCTGCATCGTGGAAGCGATGAAGCTGATGAACGAGATCGAATCCGACGTCTCCGGCGAAGTCATTCGCATTTTCGTGGAAAACGGACAACCGGTTGAATACGGGCAGCCTCTCTTTGGCATCCGTCCGAGCCGGCAAAAGTAGCCGGCAAGCCTAATCATGTTCCAGAAAATCCTAGTTGCCAATCGCGGGGAGATCGCCCTGCGGGTCATCTGCGCCTGCAAGGAATTGGGGATCTCCACGGTTGCGGTCTATTCCGAAGCGGACCGCAACTCGCTCCATGTCCGTTTTGCGGATGAGGCGGTTTGCATCGGGCCGGCCCGGAGCAGCGAGAGTTATCTGAACATCCCCCAGGTGATCAGCGCGGCCGAAATCACGAATGTGGACGCCATCCACCCGGGGTACGGGTTCCTCTCGGAAAACGCCAATTTCGCCAAGGTTTGCGAAGCATCGGAAATCACGTTCATCGGCCCGCGGCCGGAAATCATCGAGATGATGGGTGAAAAGGACCGCGCGCGGCGGGAAGTGAAGACCGCCGGTCTGCCCACCATTCCGGGGAGCGAGGGCATCGTTGAAGGGGACGAGCAGCTCGCCAAAGAGGCGGCGCGCATCGGGTATCCGCTCATTCTCAAGGCCTCCGCGGGCGGAGGTGGCCGCGGCATGCGTGTGGTGCGCAAGCAGGATGAGCTGCTGGCCGCATACCAGACGGCCCGTAGGGAGGCGCAGCAAGCCTTTGGCACGCCGGACGTGTACGCGGAGAAATTCATCGAGCATCCTCGCCACATCGAGTTTCAGGTGCTGGGCGACCAGCATGGGAGAGTGATCCATCTGGGTGAACGCGAATGCAGCATCCAGCGGCGGCACCAGAAATTAGTGGAAGAATCGCCTTCGCCGGTGGTGGACGCGAAGCAGCGCAAGGAACTTGGCGCCAAGGTGGTGAAGGCGCTGGAACAGATCGGCTACACCAACGCGGGGACCGTCGAGTTCCTGATGGATGAAGACGGCGCGATGTACTTCATTGAGATGAATACGCGCATTCAGGTCGAGCATCCCGTGACCGAGCTCGTCACGGGAGTGGATTTGATCAAGGCGCAGATTCGCATTGCCGCTGGCGAAAAGATGGAAGATGCCACCGGCGCCATTCTTCCCTCCGGGCACGCTATTGAATGCCGGATCAATGCCGAGGATCCGGTGACCTTTGTGCCGTCCGCGGGACGCATTACGACGTTCCAGGCGCCGGGAGGCACGGGCGTGCGCGTGGATTCCGCCGCTTATGCCGACGCCATCATTCCTCCGTACTACGATTCGATGATTGCAAAGCTGATCGTCAAGGGACGCGACCGCACCGAAGCCATCGGCCGCATGAAGCGGGCGCTCGAAATGTTCGTCATCGAAGGCATCCAGACGTCCATCCCGCTGCACCGCCGGATTCTGGCGGATCCGGATTTTGCCGCGGGGAAGTTCGATACCCACTTCATCGAAAGATTGCTCGGCACGAACGGAAAATAAACGGTGAAGCGCCTTGTTCTACCACGGCTGTATGTGATATTAGACGCAGCATTGCTTACCGTTCTCGAAACAGAGTGCGCTGAAAAACTTGCTGCTGCCGGTGTCCGTTTGCTGCAATACCGGAACAAGCGGGCGTCTGCGCGCGAATTGTTTGAATGCTCGAAGCGGCTTTCTTCCTTGTTGATTCCGCGGGGTGTCACATTTGTTGTGAATGACCGGGCCGATGTCGCGTCGGCCGCGGAGGCAAGCGGCGTTCACGTCGGACAAGAGGATTTGGGACCTGAAGCAGCGCGTTCGGTGATCGGGGCGAGTAAACTATTGGGCGTTTCGACGCACAACCTGGATCAGTTCAAGGAAGCTGCGGCCACTTCCGCTGACTACGTCGCGATCGGACCGCTGTTTTCCACCTCCACGAAGGCCAACCCTGATCCAGTGGTTGGAATCGAAATGATTCGGCGGGTTCGGGCGCTGACGGACAAGCCGATCGTGGCTATCGGAGGCATCACGCTGGACCGCGCGGCCGAGGTCATGCAAGCGGGCGCCGATTCCGTTGCAGTCATCAGT
>JBGQDD010000506.1:0-2635 GCA_041495665.1 Candidatus Acidiferrum sp. | reverse complement strand
GGCAGCGTCGATCAAGATAAAGCTGCCCGTCGTTCGGTTACTCGAGTAGGGATCGAAAAACAGGGGCACATGGGTCTCGAACTCCACGGAACCGATTTCATTCATCTCCAATCGAGTCGCCGGCTCGTGCGCCAGAGTGCTGACGTTGACGCGATGGCGGATGTGCAGCGCCCGGATCTTCGTCTGGCGAGCAGTGTGTTTGACGAGATAGGTGCGGCTCAATTCGAGGGGTGTGCCGTTAAGCCAGACGACCATGGCATGGAATTTCCGGGAGACTCTGGGCAGGTGGTCAGGCGATACCAGCATGTCGCCCCTGCTCAGGTCGATATCCTCCTCCAACTGCAAGGTCACGGACATGGAGGAAGACGCCTGCGGCAGTTCGCCGTCGTAGGTCACGATGGAGCGCACGAAAGATTTTTGCATCGAGGGAAGTGCAACGACGGGATCGCCGGGATGGATGACGCCGCTCGCGATGCGGCCGGCGAAGCCGCGAAACGTGGCATCCGGACGAATCACGGACTGCACCGGGAAGCGGAAACCTTGCAGCGAATCCTTTTCGGGAAGAGGGACAGTTTCGAGGTGCTCCAGCAGCGTAGGGCCGTGATACCACGGCATCTGTTTGCTGCGGTCGACGACGTTGTCTCCTTCGAGTGCGCTGATCGGCACGCATTGCACGTTGGCGATTCCCAACTGCGCCGCGAGCGCCAGGAAATCGTCCTGCAGCTCCAGAAAAACACCTTCGCGATACCCGGCCAGATCCATCTTGTTGACGGCGGCGAGTACGTTGGTAATTCCCAGCAGCGAAGCAATGAAGGCGTGACGCCGCGTTTGCGGGAGGAGCCCTTTGGTGCCGTCAATCAGAATGACCGCCAGATCCGCGGTGGATGCGCCCGTCGCCATGTTCCGTGTGTACTGTTCGTGCCCCGGAGTGTCGGCGATGATGAATTTTCGGCGAGCGGTGGCGAAATAGCGGTAAGCCACGTCGATGGTGATGCCTTGCTCGCGTTCGGCACGCAAACCATCCGTAAGCAACGAAAAATCGACCGGGCCCGTGGAGCGGTTGATGCGGCTCTTCTTCACCGCGGCGAGCTGATCTTCGTAGACGGCCTTGGAATCGTGCAAGAGGCGCCCGATCAGCGTCGACTTGCCGTCGTCGACGCTCCCAGCCGTGGTGAAGCGCAGAAGCTCGGTGTTCAGGTCCTGTTCAAAAAAAGCGCCGAAGGCATCGCCGGGGCCGCTCTTCAAGGAAGAGATCATCAGAAGTAGCCCTCCCGTTTCTTGAGCTCCATGGAGCCTTCTTCGTCGTGGTCGATGGCGCGATTTTCGCGTTCGGAGCGGCGGAACGAAACCATTTCTTCGATAATCTGCGGCACGGTGTCGGCATCGGAACGAATCGCTCCCGTGCAGGGAACGCATCCGAGGGACCTCATGCGGCACTTCAGGCGCTGCGTTGTCTCTCCCGGCAAGAGCTGCGCGGGATGGCCGATCACCACAATGGAACCGTTGCGCAAAACCACGTCGCGTTCCGTGGCAAAATACAGTGGCACGATTGGGATTGTTTCTGCGTGGATATAAAGCCAGACGTCGAGCTCGGTCCAGTTAGAAAGCGGAAATACGCGAATGCTTTCCCCTTTGTCGAGGCGGGAGTTAAAAATATTCCACAACTCGGGCCGCTGGTTTTTCGGGTCCCACTGGCCCAGGGAATCGCGGAACGAATAGATGCGCTCCTTGGCGCGTGATTTCTCCTCGTCGCGGCGCGCTCCGCCGAACGCCGCGTCGAAGCCGCCCTCAGCCAGAGCGTCCAGAAGCGACTTCGTTTTCAGAAGCCCGCAGCATTTTTGCGTGCCCAGCGAATAGGGGTTCGCGCCGGTGTCGAGCGCTTCCTGATTCTTGTGAACGATGAGCTCCGCGCCGATCTGCCGGGGATAGGAGTCGCGGAACTCGATCATTTCGGGGAATTTGTAACTGGTGTCCACGTGCAGCAAAGGAAAAGGAATCTTCCCGGGATGGAAAGCCTTTTGCGCCAGGCGCAGCATGACCGAAGAGTCTTTCCCGATCGAATAGAGCATCACCGGGCGTGCAAATTCGGCGGCTGCTTCCCGGAGAATGTAAATGCTCTCTGACTCCAACGCTCGAAGGTGATTGAGCCTTCGGACCGCGGGACTCTCCGTTTCGGCCGCCCTGCCGGATTCGAGATCCGGCTGGCGGAGCAGAACTTCCGATGCGTTGGTCATCCATGTCCCCTAAAACAAAAAACCCACCTGCCGGAATTCCTGGCGGTGGGTGCGCTTCAATCTTGGAGTAGAGAGCTGTTAGAAAGCTGGCTTCCCCTCCAAACAAGGCGCGGCGACCGTCACCGTGGGGTGCGGACAACAACAAACGCCGGTCATTCGGATGGAAGTCATTCCGATGGTTAGAATACCGGGAAGCGCCCGGGCTGGCCAATCATCTTTTTGGTTTGATGACATCATTATTTTGGATGCTTGCTGCTCGTGCTCAAATGTAAAGACGAGAATCGTCCTCCAGCGCGCGCGATAGTTTTCCGGCGGCGCCGAATCGCCAAAGTTGAACGGCCACCCGATTGGTCCGCGCCGTGGCCGCGCCTGCCCGGAAACCACCATGAGACAAACCGGAG
>JBGQDD010000505.1:0-2636 GCA_041495665.1 Candidatus Acidiferrum sp. | reverse complement strand
GTTTCGCGTGGTGGACGGGCTGCTCACAAACTTTCATCTGCCGCGTTCCACGCTGCTCGCGTTGGTCTGCGCTTTCGCCGGGCGTGAGCACGTCCTGGCGGCCTACCAACACGCGGTGAATGCGGGCTACCGCTTCTACAGTTATGGAGATTGCTTGCTGGTTCGTTAGTGCGTGGAAAGGGTCGTTCCGTAATTCGAGATGATCTTGCGCGTACCCGGCGCAAGGAATTGTAGCGACCTGCTTGCCGCTGACAGCGGATCTTGCCACTTCAGAAGTTGCGCCGCCAGTACGACAAGCAGAGAGGCCGCACCGGAGTGCAGCCTCCCTCTCGTCCCAAGGAAAGGAGTCACGGAGTCTCCTCGTTTACTCGCTGAAGACGAAAACACGGGTCTGGCCGGCAAAACGGACTTCCTTTACTTGCCCATTTTCGCTCAGCAGCACGGAGTCATAAGCGGACTTGGCGCTGCGGTCTTCCCAGCGGCCTTCGGATTCGGCAACAACCTGCTTGCCTTTCTGCACGGTGGCCTTGTTTCCGTCGATTTCTAGACGGTATTCACCGGCCTTCAGCTCGGACTTGCCGAGTTTCGCGGCCTGCGAGAAGTTGATGGTCTTTGCAAAGGGTTTTGCAAATGCCGGTACTGCCAGTGCGATGGCGGCCAGCAAAGCCATACTGCGGACAAACGAATTCGTTTTCATGCGTGTCATTTTCCTTTCGAACAGGATCGAGTCAGCCGCATAGCAGGCTGCTATTGGCTAGAGACAGTTGACACGCACGTGGCGGACGAGTACTCTCGCCCGTGAAGACACCTACTCTTCCTGGATTAACGGCCGGAAAGACTGCGTGTCATGGCCCCGCGGCTGCCACCGCGGGGTTTTTCTGAATCTCGCCAAGAACAGCCCCGTAATCAGCTGCACCCGTATAGACGAACCACTGGGGGCGAATGTTTCGTCCTCTCATCAGAAATTTTGTCTCCAATCGAAATAACCAGCGTCACTGGCACCCTCGTTTCTCTCTGTTCATGAAATCACCACTCTCCGGTCTCAACTATTCATAAAGAAATACATATTTGTTCCAAACCTTTTGCGTTCTCATGCGTCGCTCCGGCTCGTAATCCCTCGAGCATCCCGCCGTGCATCGGCGCGCTTGTTCATTTATACTCAGGGTCGCTTTTTGGATAGTAAGAATGCGGATTCTCGTTCTCAGCGATTTGCACTCGAACGCCACTGCACTTGACGCCGTCCTCGCTGCCTCGCGGGACCGCTGGGATCAGTCCGTCTGCCTGGGCGACGTCGTCGGCTACGGCCCCGATCCCAATGAAGTCACGGCGCGCCTGCGTGAACTCGGCACGCAGACCATCCGCGGAAATCACGACAAAGCGGTCACCGGATTGATGGCCACTGACGACTTTAACCCCGTCGCGAAGTCCGCCGTGGATTGGACGCGTGCGCAGCTCAAGCCTGAGAACCTCGGGTGGTTATCGGCTTTGCCTCATGGGCCTCTTGCGACGGATGGCATTGTGCTGGTTCACGGCGCGTTTCAGGACGAAGACGAATACGTATTCACTCCCGCGCAGGCCCTCGACGGTCTGCTGGACTCCACCGCCGCCGTCACTTTCTTTGGGCACACTCATCACCAGGGCGGCTTTTCCTATCAGGACTCGCAGCTCGAGGTCCTCCAGATTCACCCTCGCCCCAGCGAATCCTTTGCCGCGCTGCGCATCGAGCTCCCGCGCCGCTATCTCCTGAATCCCGGTTCGATCGGACAACCGCGCGACGGCGATCCGCGCGCCGCTTTTGCGATCGCCGACCTGGAGCACCAGGTCATCGAGTTTTGGCGCGTGCCCTACGATATTTCCGGCGTCCAGGAGCGCATGCGTGCCGCCCGCCTTCCGGAGCCGCTGGTCCAGCGGCTCGTCGTGGGCCGTTGAAGCCGTAACAGTTACTCACCTTTTGTCGGAATCTTGAAAAGATTAGTTCCGCGTCTACGTATCTCATTTATAATCGGGCCGTGGAATTCGCCGCCGAACTGCAGGCCAGCCTCCAGGAGTTTACCGCCTCCGGGGTTGTTGAAGTTCGCGAGAACGGCGGCTGCGTTGCGCCTTTTTCGGGAATGTCCTGGGAAGTGCGGGGTAGCGGCGAGAAGCCGCTGCTTCATCTATGGTCGGAGCAATTTAACCTCACGCGCCGCGTCCTCGCCATTACCGATCATTCCGAGCAGCGGCTGGCGCTGGCCGTCGAGCGCTTCGGCCGCAGCAAGCCGGACCGGCTCGAATTCATTCGCAGGGAGTTTGAGCGCGGCGCACGCGAACTTTCGCGAGAGGAATTCCGCGACCGCCTTTCCCACCTTCTTGCCGAACAGTTTCCGGATGAAACGCTCGAATCGCTCGCGGCGTCTCCCGATCTCGAGCACTCCCTCTCCGGCAACTACGCCCGGGGAATTCTCCGCCGCGGTTCCGCACACGTTGCGGTCCTGGCCGTGCCCGGCGGCGAATCATCGGACGCGGCCGACAATAGCCTCACGTTCGCTTTGCTCTGGCTGCGGCGTGCGCGCGAATCGAGTTGCCGCGGAGCGATAACCGGCCTTCGGCTGATTCTTCCCAAAAACGGCTGCGGCACCGTCGCGCACCGGCTCGCT
>JBGQDD010000504.1:0-2646 GCA_041495665.1 Candidatus Acidiferrum sp. | reverse complement strand
CATACGCGCAACAACCCGGGGGAGCATCGAGCGACACGATTCAATTCATGGTGAGAAGCCCGCTCGATTCCAGCGTGGCGATCCATACCGCGCAGCAAGCCATTTGGGCGATAGACAAAAACCTGGCCACGTATGACATCTCCGGCATGGACCGCTACTACGCGCAAAGCATTTCGCAAGATCGTCTGGGAGCGATTGTGATCGCGTTGATCGCCGGCTTCGGCTTGCTGATGGCGATTCTGGGCATCTACGGTGTTATGGCCTTCGTCGTGAACCAACGCACGCATGAAATTGGCTTGCGCATGGCGCTGGGTGCGGCGCCACAGGACATCCTGCGCATGCTTTTGAAGCAAGGACTCTCGTTAGCTGTGGCAGGTCTTGCCATCGGGCTGGTGGCCGCGGCCGCGCTCAGCCGCATTCTTTCGAGTTTGTTGACGGAAGTGAGTGTGAAAGAACCAGCAATTTATCTTGGCGTCGCCGTGATCTTACTGTCGAGCGCCTTGCTAGCTTGTTATTTGCCGGCGCGGCGAGCGATGCGGGTCGATCCCATGGTCGCTCTGCGGTACGAATGAGGCGCCCTTTATGAAATCGATGAAATTGACAAAGAGTCACCGGGGAAACGAATGAAAGCGCTGTGGCAGGTGCTGCGTCGCGGAATTCGGATGCTCGCGGAGGGCCGCGGCTTCACCGTGTTGTTCGTCCTGCTGCTGGCGATCGGCATCAGCGCGAATAGCGAAATCTTCCGAATCGCGAATGCCTATCTGCCGCGGTCGTTTCTTCACAGGGATTTTGGCCGGATTGTGACGCTTTGGCATTTCAAGCCGGGCATGCGCGTGAATGTGTCTCCGTCCAACTTTTCCGACTGGCGCGCACAGACCCGCACCCTCGAGGAAATGTCCGCCTTCTATTCCACCGGGATGAATTTTATCGAGGAAGGGCGTCCGCGGCGCGTTCGCGTGGCGCTGGTTTCCAGCAGTTTTCTTCGCATGCTGGGCGTCCGGCCCGCGCTGGGCCGCGATTTCCTTCCCGAAGAAGAAATGGCGGGAAAAGACAACGCCCTGCTTCTCACCGACGCGCTCTGGCATTCGCATTTCGATGCCGATCCTCACGTCCTGGGCAGAACGCTGCTCTTGAATGGCCGGAACTACACCGTCGTCGGCGTGCTTCCGCGCGATGTGGGCTTCGAGCCGCTCGAAGGAACGGAACTCTGGGCGCCGCTCGCGTTCGATTCGCAAGATCTGGCTAGCCGCAACTCGAAATGGATTCACGTGGTCGCACGGCTGCGTCCGCACATCTCGCTGCAACAGGCTCGCGCGGAAATGGATTCCATCAGCGCGCGGCTCGAAAAGCTCTATCCCAATGAGAACTCCGGATGGCGCGTGGGAATTTCTCCGCTGTCCCAGGAAGCCGCCAATAAGACCTACGGTGCTTTCCCGCCCGCGGCGGATGAACCAAGCGAAAGCCCGGCGGTCAGCCGGGCCGCAGTGCCGCTTCGCGAGCGTCGCCCTCTCCAGGTACGTGGGATCAGCAGGAATCTTTATCAGGTCATACCTGCTCCTTCTCTACCGGAGCGGATATGGTCTCAAGAGGATTGTGAACTCTCCTCCCCGGCCACGATCGTGAAACGCGCGATGGCGCAAGGATTATTGCGTGGCGAAAATTCCATCGGGAAACATCTGCTCCTCGGCCTCTGCCGCGACTCCGTGAAAGTTTTTGAAGGCGCGGATCGAATCAACGTATATCCCAGGCCCCCCGCCAGGCGTTGCCCGCGAGCGCGCGCGGAAAAAATCCGCAGTGGAGACGAGGGCTAGCATCCGCCGGTCGTGGAGTCTCTCCGCGGCTTGCGGAACACGTTCACGGCGAGTCGCACCAAACACGGAAGACGAGACGCGCAAAAAAGTGGACCTGGCCGGCTTCCAGAAACGCTTTGCCGGAGATAATCCGCTTTACGTCCGCGGTTTTCATGACGGCTTCCTGGTGCCCGGCATCGAGCGCGCTTACGACGAAGCGAAATTTGCCAAGGAATAACGACGCGGCCGCAATCCTCCTCTCCCGGCCCTTCTTCCTTTTGCCAATTCAAAAATCCACTCACTAGCGGTACTATCCAGCCGCCACTCCTCCGCTCGGATCCCATTCGGATGGCTGGGGGCCAAACGCATGAAACGAATCAGAAGCGCTGCGATCTTCTTCCTATCCTGCCTGCTTTTCTGTGCCTTCTTTCCGGCGACCGAGCGCGGCCAGTCCGGCTCAGATGTCAGCCAGCTCTATTCGAAACGGGATGTGATGATCCCCATGCGCGACGGCGTCAGCCTCCACACGGAAATTTACGCGCCGAAATACGCTGCTGCGCCGCTCCCGTTCCTGATCACCCGCACTCCCTACGGCACGAACGACGATCGGGATGGATTCTCCGGCATCTTTTCTCTGTATAAGGAGATGGTTCCCGAAGGTTACATCTTCGTCATGCAGGATATTCGCGGCCGCTACGGCTCCGACGGCAAGTTCGTGATGCAGCGTCCGGTGCGCGATCCTCGGGACGCGAAATCCATCGACGAAGGCACCGACACCTACGACACCATCGACTGGCTGCTGAAAAATACTCCGAATAATAACGGCCGCGCCGGGCTCCTCGGAATTTCCTATGGT
>JBGQDD010000503.1:0-2655 GCA_041495665.1 Candidatus Acidiferrum sp. | reverse complement strand
TCTTCAGCGTGATGGCATCGGCGGCCTGGCTGATTGCTTCGATGCCCGTGCCGCAAACGCGCTGCACGAGCAGCGCCGGTCGTTCGATGGGAACGCCGGAATATAGCCCGATATGGCGGGGCAGGACGTACGCATCAAAACTTGTTTGTGCCACACTCCCGGCGATGACGGAGCCCACATCCGACGGAGCGATTTTTGTGCGTTCGAATAGGGCGCGCGCCACTTTGATGCCGAGGTCAATCGGCGAAACGAGACCCAGCGCCCCGTTGTAGTCCACGAACGGTGTTCTGACCCCATCCAGCAGCCAGATATCCTCATAACCGATGAAAAGCCCGCTTGTTCCCGTCCCCATAACTCACTTCCCTCTCGCATTCAGAGCCGGCACAAAAACTCGTCTGCATCCTTATATAGGATATAGGATAGCTAAACGCCGCGCGGAACCCCCTCGAAAACCTTGATCAGATGCTTCAAGTCGGTCGTGACCGGCAGATCGCCAGCGGTCGTGACGATACTGGGCCGCAGATCCGAGATCCATGCTTGGATGTCTTGAAGAGAAGATTTGTCATCTGCCCCTTCCGGCCGAAATGCATCCAGCGGCAGTGCGATACCAAAGGGGGTGCCGTCAGTTGCGGGAGAACCTTCGCGTCGGCGCGACGCTATCACATCGGCAGGCGCGCATTTGACGCAATTCCAGTGCTGTCGAAAAATCAGGTCCCAGTTCTTGTGAGGGAAAGGAGCAAAAGGGAGATGGAGCAGAGGAAGCGCTTCGTAGAAGCGGACGACATTGATTGTGGGCGCCAGCAGATTCGCCCAGGTGTCGCAGCTCTCCGCTGAGAAAGCTGGAACGATTTCTTCCTGGATGATGATCGTGTCCGCCCCGGCCTCCAGAAATGTGGAGGCCATCTGGGTTGCGACAGAAGCCGCCAGTTCCTGCGCGGCCTCGGAAAAATCCTCGCTCCGCAGAGTCTCTTTGTTCTCCAACTGGATGATTCGGGCGGCGAGAGTCAACGGCCCCGCAACGCCGGCCATGAGCAGGAAATCGCGGTTCGCGAGTGCATTCATCCTGCGGATCACTTCGACGGCGACCGGAACTCGTCCGCTCTTCACCGCCTCTTCCGGCGAACGCAGGCCCTCCGGCAATTCTCCCATCCGAGCGGGACGAGGCCAGTGAATTGCCGGCGCCTGATGATCCGAGACTCTTTGCAATGTTGCGCCCAGAGCTTCCACCTCAAGGTAGGGATCGAAGTAGCAAGCCACGCCATCAGAGCGCAGATGCGTTCGCATCTGCCGGAGAGAACTTGAAATCTTTGTAGGGTTTCCAAGAAACGCGGCGAGTGGGACATTTTCCACTCTGGCGCCGAGAGAAAACACCATCGGCATAAAGAGCGGTCGAGGCGGCGCAATCCCATTCAGCAGCCCTTTCGCCATCTGCCGGGGAGTGGGACTCCGTTCCATCAGCTATGGCCTGAAGACCGGCCCCGTCGGCTTGGCATCCGGCCACGTCCCATAGAATTGCAGTGCTTCCTTCGGCGGACTCTTCTTGTCCCATTCCTGGTGGAAACGATCGAAGGAGACACCGCGTGCCAGACGAGCCTTTCTTTCTTCCTGCCGTTGTTGTTTCGTCTTCTCCACGTCGATTTTCCGGCGCTCGGGTTCATACGCAATCTTGTAGATCTGCTGCGCGGTCCAATCCGAAATGATGTTCTTTTTCAGATCTTCCATAACGGATTGCGGATCTCTTTCCAAAGGATCCCCGTAGCCAGGGCCGCCGCCGCTGAACCCGAAGAGCAAATCTCCTTCTTGATAAACTTTTGGCGTCCGCGCGACGAGCTCGTATTTCCAATCACCATGAATCGTGTTTTTCTGCAGAATATCCGGGAGATCCATGGTGAGCGGCGAATGCTCTTTTTTCATGTCGTCCAACAGACCGGGCTTGCGCACGCTGATTCCCGGGATCGGCGACGATGCGTATCCCCCGAACAGAGGCTGGCCAAGCGGCACCTTGCTTCCGTTTCCCATGCACATGGAGACCATATCGCTGACTTTGTGGATCATCCACTGCTGGACAGCGCCTGATCCCCCTCGATGGTGCCCGTGGCCGCAGGAGTCTTTCCAATGCTGGGAGAGCAAAACGGTCAAAGGCAGTTCGCTTTCGACCTGCTCCGAGTCCGGAGCACGGCCAAACGCGCACCAAGCGAATCCATACGAGTCCATGCCGTCGTTTAAGGCTCGCCCACCTTGTCCCTGCGTGTTGAGGGAAAAAGAGAGAACGTCCGAAACGGCAAGTTTCCACTGCGAGAGACCCGCACAAATCTGCGCGGTGTGCTGGCTGCCCGGCGCGGCCGTCACCTGCTGCCAAAGTCCCGCGCAGGAGAAGGCCATCTTGGCAAAACTGTTGTGCGTGGCGTTGCGGCACTGCATCCCAATATAGACGCAACAGCTCGTTGCCGCGGCTTTATCGGGGTTAAGCATGATATTGGGCGGAAAAATAAAATCAATGGGAGCAAACGTGGAACTGCAAATAGGCAGGTCGTGGAAAACGTATTCATACATGAAATTCGCGATGTGCCCGACGACCGCTTGCGAGTGAACGTTGTAAGAAGACGGATTTTCCGGGGAAGTCCCTTCGAAATCGAAAATGAGCCTGTCGCCTTT
>JBGQDD010000502.1:0-2664 GCA_041495665.1 Candidatus Acidiferrum sp. | reverse complement strand
GGAGAGATGGCGGAAATTACCGTGGGCGATACCGGCAAAGGCATTCCGCTGGAAAACCGGCAGAAAATATTTCAATTGTTTTTCACCACGCGTCCGGGAGGCAGCGGAATCGGACTTGCGAGCACTTTTCGAATTGTGCAGCTTCTCAACGGTTCGATAGACTTTACTTCGGAGGTCGGCCGGGGCACGACGTTCCGAATCGAATTGCCAATCGCGGCCTGAACATGACGGAAAACCCAGCCTGGTCCCTGATGGTGTTGCCGCGAAACTTTCTCCGTTCGATCGTTGTTCTCGGTTGCGCCGCATTCGTCTTGAGTGGATGCGCGATGAGGAAGCGGCAGAGTATTCCCTGGGCCACAGCGGTACAGGTGAGGCCAGTAACGCAACAAGGCACTGTGGCGGCGAGCAATGTTCCTGATGATCCGCTTCCAGAGCTGCGGCTCGAGTTGCCGCCTTTTCCCAGTCATCTGATCACCATACGGAGCGCGCCTCCGCGGCCGCGCGCCAGCACGGCGCCCTCTGCGACCACGGGGAACGATGCCGAAAAGTTGGAACCACCGATGATTGCCCCGCAGTTGTCGCCGCAAGAATCCGCGGCCGCCCAGCAACAGACAAACCAGAGTCTGAGCATCGCGGAGAAGAATCTGGAGTCCGCACGCGGGAAAAATCTGAATGCCGCGCAGTCGGACCTGGTCTCCAAAATCAGAGGCTTTATCAAGGACGCGCGCGAAGCCGCGCAGATCGCGGATTGGAGCCGCGCTCGCAGTCTAGCCAAGAAAGCTCAGGTCCTGTCTGAGGGACTCGCCGATTCGCTATAATTCCAGATCCAAATCACATCTTTCTTTGCACGTGGTTCGTGACATAAGAAAGGGCGCAGCATGCTGCGCCCCTACAAGGACTAACGGCGGCAAACATGCGGCCGCGAAGGAAGCACGCGGCCAGATGGGATAAGATGACTTCGTGAAGAAGTTCGATGTGGCTATCGCGGGCGGTGGAGTGATCGGCGGGGCCATCGCGCTGGAGCTTGCACGCGCCGGTCTGCGCGTAGCGATCTTTGACCGGCAGCAACCGGGCCAGGAAGCGTCCTGGGCGAGCGCGGGGATTCTTTCCCCGGCGCCGGAGAATCCCGGAATGGTGGCGATGGTGCCGCTGGGAAAGGCGAGCTTCGCGCTCTATTCCGAATTTGTTGCGCAGGTCGAGGCGATTTCCGGTAAGAGCACCGGCTTTCGGCCGAAGGGGACGCTCGAGGCGCTGTTCTCGCACGATACGAAAGCGGAGCTCAGCACCATTATCGCGCTGCATCGCGGCCTGGGATTGAAGGCGGAACCGCTGCGCGCCGAGGATGCGCGCGAGCTCGAACCGGCGCTGAGCGAAGACGTCGAAGCCGCCGTACTCCGGCCGGACGAAGGGTCGGTTGACAACCGCGCGCTGACGGCGGCCATTCTGGAAGCGGCGCAACGCAGCGGGGCGGAGATTTTTTCCGGCAATGGCGCGAAAGCGATCTGGCGCGAGGGGAATCGCTGCGGGGGATTGGTTCTGCAGAACGAGAAAGTGGAAGCCCACTGGACGATCATCGCGGCGGGCTGCTTTTCGGCGACGATCGAAGGAATTGCACAATACGCGCCGGTGCGACCCGCAAAAGGACAAATGGTGGCGCTGCGCGCCGATGAATTGAAGATAGAACGCGTGCTGTGGTCCGAGAAGATTTATCTGGTGCCGCGGAACGACGGGCGAATTGTGGCTGGCGCGACCGTGGAGCACGCCGGTTTCGACAAGCGCGTGACGGCGGGCGGCATCGAGAAAATTCTGGCAGCCGCAATCGACCTTGCGCCCGGCCTGGCGAATGCGCGCATTGAAGAAACCTGGGCAGGCCTGCGTCCCGACTCTCCCGATCACCTGCCGATCCTTGGGCCGACCGATATCGACGGCCTGCTGATGGCCACGGGACACTTTCGCAGCGGAATCCTGCTCACGCCGATCACGGCGCGATTGGTTCGCGAATGGATTACGGAACAGCGCGTGAGCGTGGATTGGGAACGCTTCAGCCCGTTGCGATTTCAGTCCTCCGCGCCCGCCTGAAGCTCTCTAAACCTGGGGCACCCAGCCTGCGGCAGGCCGGCAAACTCCGCAAGGATGGGCCAACCGCCGGTGGGGCTGTGATAATCTAGAGGCATGAAATTGACAGCCGTTTATGAACCCGCCAAAGAGGGGGGCTATACCTGCTTTGTGGAGGAGATTCCTGCCGCGATCTCCCAAGGCGAAACCATCGAAGAGGCCAAAGCGAATCTTGCGGACGCGCTAAAACTGGTGCTGCAGTGCCAGCGCGAACTTGCGGAAAAAGGCCTTTCTCCACACGCTGTGCGTGAGGTCTTCGAAATCGCGGAAGCATGAAACTCGCGGAATTGGAACGCCATCTGCGGCACCATGGTTGCGTTTTGTATCGCGAGGGTGCTGCCCATAGTATTTGGATCAACCCTGCGTTGCACAAGATTGCCAGTGTCCCGCGCCATCGCGAAATCAAGGAAGGGACGGTGCGGGCCATCTGCAAACAACTAGAGATTCCGCGCCCATAAGGTCTCCCTTTTCTAATTTTTATTTTCGAATTCAAGAGAACGGCCCCACCCCATGCAATAAACAAGCCCAAAGGCGTTTTTCGGAATTAAG
>JBGQDD010000501.1:0-2672 GCA_041495665.1 Candidatus Acidiferrum sp. | reverse complement strand
TCCTCTTCAATTTCCGACCACGGGAGAAAGGTTTTTATTTTGTCCGTTGGCTCTTCCATGGAATTCATCACATCAAGCATTTTACGAAACGCCCGATCATCTCCGGCAGGATCGGGAGAAAAGACCGCCGCTGGAAATCAAATATGCCGGACTAAAGCGCGGCGACTACAAACCGGAAGGCAAAAACTAGGCCCAGGAGAACCCGTGTTTGGAAAGCGGGAGCGAACGGATGCGCTGGCCGGTGGCGGCGAAGATAGCGTTACAGACGGCCGGAAGTACCGGCGGGAGGGCGGGTTCGCCGAGGCCGGTGGGTGAATTGTCGGTTTTGAGGAAATGAATTTCGATTTCGGGCGTGCCCTGCGGCATGCGGATGGGCGTGTATTCGTGGAAGTTACTTTGGACGGCACGGCCACGGTCGATGGTGATTTCGTAGGACATCACGGAGCTTAGGCCTTCGATGACCGCGCCGCGGACCTGATTTTCGGCGTTGCTGGGATTGATGATGTGGCTGCCGATATCACCGGCGACCCAAACCTTATTCACTTTCACTTTACTTTCCGCATCCACGTGCACTTCCGCGACTTCGGCGAAGTAGCCGCGATGAGAGAACTGGAACGCCACGCCCATGCCGGTGTCTTTGGGCAGCTTGCGCGAACCCCAACCGGATTTTCCCGCAACAAGTCTCAGCACACCCTGCATGCGAGCCGCATCCATGTTGCCGGAGAAGGGGTCGGGCTTGATGTCGGGGGTGGTGATGCGCGGAAGGCCGAGCAGATCGAGGCGGAATTGGACAGGATCTTTTCCGGCGGCGTGGGCGAGCTCGTCGGTGAAGGACTGGAAGACCCAGGAAAACGCGTTGCTGCGTGGAGCACGCAGCGCATAAGTGGGAACGCCGAGCGGCATGAGTGAAGCGGCAAAGAAAAAATTAGGCAGAAACGTACCCGGGAACTCGTTGCCGGGGAGGTTTGCTGAAGGAGCAAACTGCTCGCCTTCGCCGAAGGTGACGAAGTGATTGCGCCAAGCGACAAGATTGCCGGAAGCGTCGAGGCCGCCCTTGAGGAAGTGAAAACCGGCGGGGCGGTAATGATCGTGGTGGAAATCGTCTTCGCGCGTCCAGAGGAGTTTGACGGGCACGCCGACCTGTTTGGAGATGGCGCCGGCTTCGAGCATGTAGTCGTTGGTGAGACGGCGACCGAAGCCGCCTCCGGCGCGCTTCATGTGCACGATGATGTCGTCGTGGGGAATGCCGAGCACTCTGGAGACTTGCTGGCGGCCGGATTCGGGGGTTTGGCTGGGAGACCAGAATTCGAGCTTGCCGTCGTGGAAATGCGCGAGGCAGTTCTCCGGTTCCATGGGGGCGTGCGCGATGAAGGGATAGGCGTAGGCGGCCTCGACGACTTTTGCGGCGGATTTGAGCGCGGCGTCGGCGTCACCGTCTTTGCGCAAGGGGATGGCGGGGGCTTGCTTGGAGAGTTCTTCGGCGCGGCGCAAGAAGCCTGCGCTGCTCTGCTGTGCGGTGGAACCTTCGTTCCATTTCACCTGCAGTTTTTGGCGGGCAGAGTGGGCTTGCCACCAGCTATCGGCCAAGATGGCGACGCCACTGTGCAGACCGAGCAGCTCCGTGGTTCCTTCGAGCACGAAGGCATGGCGCACGCCGGGCATGGATTTGATCTCATCCACGTTGGCGCTGACGACCTTTCCCGCGTAGACGGGACACTTTTCGTAGACGGCCCACAGCATTCCGGGAAGGCGGAAGTCGATGCTGAAAATATTTTTTCCCGTGACGATGGAGGCGTTATCGACGCCGTGGATGGGCTGGCCGATGATCTTGTAGTCTTTCGGATCCTTGAGCTTGCCGGATTTGAGGTCGGGCGTCGGCAACGTAGCGGCTCTTGCAGCGAGTGCGCCGTAAGTGAGAGTACGTTTTGTTGGCGCATGGATGACGCGTCCAGAAGAAGTTTGGCATTCGGATTCGGGGACGGACCAGGTTTGCGCGGCGGCGGTGACGAACATCTGGCGGCCCGCAGCGCCAACGCGACGCAAGGGATCCCAGTTGATAGGAGTGGCGGTACTGCCACCGGCGCGCTGGACTCCGTATTTTGTTTCGTCGAGGTCGGCTTGCTCGATGCGGACATCTTTCCAGTCGACGTCGAGTTCATCGGCGATGATCATGGGGAGATGGGTCTTTACGCCCTGACCGAGTTCGGGATTCTTGGCCATGATGGTGACGATGCCGTCAGCGGCGACGCGGATGAAAGCCGTGGGCACGAATGCCGCGGGCGAGGGCTGCGGTGCTTGCGCAAACATCTCCGCGACCGGATCGGTATGGAGAACCAGGAGAAGGCCTCCACCGGCGACGGCAGAGACACGGAGAAAGCTGCGGCGATCAAGGAGCGTGGATTGCGGCACGGGCCCTCCTTCTTTTTTGCGAGGCAGGCTACGGACTAATGGAGCGGTCTGCATCGGAAGCATTGTAACGCTATTTATTCAAGTTGCGCTTCACCGTTCTCGACGGGATGGGCCATGACCTGGCGCATTTTGGCGGTGTCCAATTCGCCGTGCCAGCGGCTGACGACGATGGTCGCCACAAGTTTTTCTACCTGATTTGTGAAGTGGGTGGTTTAGGTAATGATTTTATGTATTGGTTTATATATCGGGTTAGATTTATCATT
>JBGQDD010000500.1:0-2675 GCA_041495665.1 Candidatus Acidiferrum sp. | reverse complement strand
CCGCGAATCTCCGGAGAATGAAGATCCTGGCCGTGCTTTTGCAACCAATTCTGGATCTCACGAAGAAGCGCCTCACGCATGGCCATTCGACGCTCGATCTGGTTGCGCGAGACTCGCTCCGCGTTTGTCTGGAACAAATTTGCTCCGTGCAGACGGTATTTTCCCAGAAATTCCGGCACTGCCGCAACCGGCGCGACAAAAATGACCAGTGCAGTCAGATAGGCATCGGCCTGAAATCGCAGCGACTCCGGCACGGGCAACAATTCCTGGAGCGCAACGCGCCGGAACGCCAGGCAGGACGTGCCCGCCATCGGATATTGCAGCAACGCGCGCCGGTTCTCCGGCACGCGCCCCGAGACAGGAATGAAATAGGTGTCCTCGGAAATGTCGCCCCTGCCATTCCATAAATGCACGCGGTGGTAGACCATCCCCGCGGATGGATGGCGCTCGAATTCTTCATAGACTCGCCCTAATTTTTCCGGAAGCCATACGTCGTCCGCATCCAGCAGCGCGATTACTTTGCCGCGCGCATTGGCAAAACCGAAATTGAAAGCCGAGGCCTGCCCGCCATTCGGCTTTCGCAAATAGCGGATTGTCTCTCCGAATTTCCGCAATCGCTCTTGCGTGTCATCGGTCGAACCGTCGTCCACAACCAGAATTTCCCGTTCCTCCGCGGGAAAATCCTGCGCCAACGCGCTCGCAACCGCGTCTTCGATATATTCACCATAATTGTAGGTATCGATCAGGATGGTGAAGAAAGGGGCTTTCATTGTTGCCCTTTTGAGCTCATCTCGTCGTGGCCTGCGCCAATTGCGCGCGTTGCGAGGCAATGATCTCTTCGAGGATCGCATCCAGTCCGCGCGTAATTTCCCAATTCGGATAGTGGCTCTGAAATTTGCCAAGATTCGAGATATAGCAGATGTGATCGCCTTTGCGCGCTTCGTCCACGTAACGCCAGTCCAGCTTGCGCCCGGTCATCTGCTCGATCCGCTCGATCGCCTCCAGCATGGAAATGCTGTTCGCCCTGCCGCCACCCAGGCTGTACACCACGCCGGGCCGCGGATTGGCGGCGAACTCCTCGATCGCGCGCACCACGTCATGACTGTGAATATTGTCGCGCACCTGCTTGCCCTTATAGCCAAAAACAGAATACTTGCCGCCGCTGAGCGTGACTTTCACCAAGTATGACAAAAAGCCGTGCAACTCCACCCCTGAGTGCAATGGCCCCGTCAGGCAGCCGCCTCGAAAAATCCCCACCTTCATGTTGAAGTAGCGCCCATACTCTTGCGCGACAAGATCTGCCGCCGCTTTCGAAGCCCCGAAAAGCGAATGCAGCGTTTGATCGATCCGGCAGGTCTCGGTGACACCCGCAAAATCTTCCGCCCGCGCGTAGTCGTACCGCTTCTCGAGCTCCTTGAGAGGAATCTCGTTGGGCGCATCGCCATAAACCTTGTTCGTGCTTAGAAAAACGAACACCGCCTCGGGCGAATGCTGCCGCGTCGCTTCCAGAAGGTTCACCGTGCCGAGCGCATTCACCTCGAAATCGAGCAAGGGAATTTCTCGCGCCTTATCGTGAGAAGGCTGCGCCGCGCAGTGCACGATCAAATCAAAGCGTTGCGTTCGAAAGAGTTCTTCGATGGCCGCTCGGTCGCGAATGTCCAGCGCCGCGTGCGTGAACCGCTTGGTCACACCCTTCAGCCGCTCCAGATTCCAGAGCGTGTCGCCTGCCGGGCCGAAGAAAACCCGCCGCATGTTGTTGTCCACGCCCACTACTTCATGCCCCTGCCGGTCGAAATGCTCGACCGCCTCCGAGCCGATCAGTCCGCTGCTGCCGGTGACGAGAACTTTCATCCGTTCGAATCCATTCCTCTCCCCATGCGCCGCAGATCAAAATCACGCGGCGGAATCGCCGCAAGCCGCACTCCCGAAATGACGGTGATTGGGGACAAGAGGGCCGCTCCCTCACTAGAAGAGTACCAGCAGTCGAGCGGTTTTTTAACTTCTCCGAGAGGAAGTACCCGCCCTCTTTCGAACTGGCGCAGCGCTCACAACGCTTTTGGTTCGCTAGTGAGTGCCGGTTGGCACGAGTTTATGCAAGGTTTCTTCGACGCCTTTGGGATAGAAACCAAACGGGCCCGGCCCGGACTCGAAAGCCACGCGGCCTTCGCGCTCAGAAAAGAAACTTCAGCGCGAACTGTACCAACCGCGGCGGTTCAGCCTTCAAAATCTGATTGAAAGTCGGTGAGCTGATATCGCTGTTGGGTAGATGGAAGTTAGCGTGGCTCAAAATGTTGAAGAGCTCCGCTCGAAACTGAAGTTCCTTGGATTCCGCCAGACGAATATTCTTGGAAGCGCCAAAATCCCAATTTGAGTAGCGTGGTCCTAACGCGACGTTGCGGCCCGCCGTGCCAAATTGCTGCACGGGAGAGTTCGGGTCCGGAATGACTCGCGAGAAGGCATTCGCATTGAGCCAAGCGCCGACTTTGCGCGGCCCATCGTTAGGATTCTGTCCCGCAACCAGATTCGGCCGGTTCGCCGAAAACCCGGTAATTTCAGGCGCTCCGCCTTGCACCGACGCGTCCCTTGAATCAAAGACGGTGAACGGTGTTCCGCTCATCGCCGTCACGATTCCGTTGAGCTGCCAACCGCCCAACACGTGTTGATACCAGCCCTGT
>JBGQDD010000499.1:0-2679 GCA_041495665.1 Candidatus Acidiferrum sp. | reverse complement strand
GACTCGACTCGTTTGACACTGTTGGATTCCTCCGCCTATAGTCCGTCGAGGGATTCCACGCTGCTTTTTCGCGAGCGCCCGCCGTGTCAACCGCTTTGCGGTTACACTGGGAGTTTCAAGGACAGGTTCCAGTTCATGGCCAGGGGAAATTTTGGTGAACGCCTGAAGCGCGAGCGCGAGATGCGCGAAGTTTCCATGGACGAACTCACCAAGGCCACGCGCATCAGCACCCGTTTTGTCCAAGCCCTGGAAAATGAAGATTGGGCCAAGCTGCCCGGCGGTATCTTTGGCCACGGCTTCGTGCGCACCATTGCGCGTTACCTGGGCCTCAATGAAGAATCACTCCTCGGCGAGTACGATCTTGCCCGCGCCGAACATTTGGCCGCGCATCCTCCCAAACTCGAGGAACGCATTCCCTCGCCGCCGAAGTGGCTTCCCGCTCTGGCCGTTCTCCTCTTGCTTCTTTTGCTCGCCGGCCTTTTTTACGCCGGCCGCTTCGGCTGGCACCGCTACGCCGCCTATCGCGCTACAAAAAAGTCCGCCGCTGTTTCCTTGCCGATGCAGCCTCTCCCCGGTTCCACTTCGCCGGGATCAGCGGAACCATTTTCTTCTGGGGCCACTTCTACTGCTCCCCTCGACCTTTCCGTCTCCACCACCGCCGCCACGCGCGTCCGCATCCTCGCCGACAACAAACTTCTTCTCGACGCCGAGTTGCCTGCCGGGGAGACCCGTCATTTTTCGGCCAATGACCATTTCGAGGTGACCGCCGGGGACTCCTCGGCGGTGTTGCTGGAATTGAACGGCAAAGCCATGCCGCCTCTCGCAGCGCCCGGCGCTTCCGGTAGAATAGTTCTTAGTGAGAAGGACTTGAGGCCATAATTCCGTGGAAACTCTCAGCCCTGAAGTTCTCGAAGATCTCCGCCACGATCGCGCCCCGCGCGAGCGCAAAATCGCCGTTTGCGCCGGCGGCGCGCATCTGCTTCCCGCGGATCGCGCGGAGATTCTCGCGGTTCTTGCCCATGACGCCGACCCAATGGTCTCAGCCCGCGCACAGGATGCCATGCTCTCCCAGCCCGTGGAATCCTTTGTCGAAGCCCTTAAACGCGAGCACGCTCTCCCCGCGCTCTTTTCTTACGCGGCAAAGAATCTGGCCGACAAGCCCGGCGTCTGCGACGCCATGGTGCAGAACAAAAATTGTCCTGCCGAACATCTCGTTCCTCTCGTGCGCCACCTCTCGGCTCTCGGCATCCAGGCGCTGATGGAAGAACTCGACCGCATCAGCGAATCCCCGGCGCTGGCCTCCGCTCTCGAGCATTCTTCCTCGGTGACCGTCGAACAAAAAAGCCAGCTCCATGAACTTCACGGCCCGGAGAATTACATCGACGAAGCCGCCCTCGCGGAAGCCGCGGCTGCGGCGGAATCCGACGTTGCCAGGCGCCAGACGCTGATTCAGCGTCTGGCGAAAATGACCGTCGCGGAGCGTGTGCAGTTCGCCATGAAGGGTGGCCCGGAAGCGCGCCGCACGCTCATCCGCGACAATAACAAAGTTGTCCAGCGTGCGGTTCTTCAGTCGCCCCGTCTCACCGACCAGGAAGTCGAGGCTTTCGCTGCGATGTCCAGCCTCACCGATGAGATTCTTCGCCTCATCGCCGGCAACCGCGCTTTCCGCAAGAACTACAGCGTCGTCCGCAACCTCATCAACAATCCCAAGACCCCGCTCGACGTCAGCATGCACATGCTTCCGATACTCAACGCCGTCGACCTCAAGCGCCTCACCACCAACAAGAATGTTCCCGAAACTCTCCGCACCACCGCCACTAAGCTCCAGCGCACGCGCGCGGATCTAAAAAGATAAATGGTCAATTCATTGCATCCACAAATCCATTCGGTCTGGAATCGCGGCGTTCTTCGGAGGCCACTTTTGTCTCGAGCAAAAAACCGCTCTCAAATTCTTTTACTGATTACAACTCTTTCCGTATTGTTCGCAGTATCCGCGACGCTCATACTTGCTCCGGCAATCCGAGGAGACGAAAAGCCGTCCTCCGATCCATGGACCTCCGCACAAGTCCTCCAGCCGTCCGATCTTGCTCATGAACTCGGGGATAAGCACGAAACGCCGCCCACCATTGTCTACGTCGGCTTCCACACGCTCTTCGCCGGCGGGCATATCCCGGGCGCTTCGTTTCACGGCTCCGCTTCCACCGAGCAAGGACTAGCGGAGTTGAAAAAGTGGGCGGACACCCTGCCGCGAACGACGAATCTGGTTATTTACTGTGGATGCTGCCCCTTCGATAAGTGTCCCAACATGCGTCCGGCGTTCACGGCCCTGAGCAACATGGGATTCAAGAAATTGCGCGTCCTCGTTCTTCCCACAAATTTCGCCACGGACTGGGCCGGCAAGGGCTACCCCATTCAAAAAGGAATGTAACTCGACCAGCCGCTGGACATTCAAATTCGATCAGGACGCCGGCGGCAGTTGGGGATGCCGGAGATGAAATCCCGTCGCTTCCTGATAGGCGCGCGCAAACGCGAGCAGTTCCGCCTCGCCGTACAATTTTCCAAGAAACGTCAAGCTGGTGGGAGTTCCCGGGCCGCCCGCATTCTGGAAATCGTTCACATCCTCGGATGGCGGCTTCGGCGCATCGCTACCGCGCAACCCGTTCGGTAAAATCACGGCGG
>JBGQDD010000498.1:0-2699 GCA_041495665.1 Candidatus Acidiferrum sp. | reverse complement strand
CCTTCTCTCGCGCCGTCACGCAATAACCGCAGCGGCGGAGAGCTCCTGTTCGATTTTCTCGTTCATGCGCGCGCGGGCGAGTCCCGCGGCCACGCGAATGGCGTTTTTCACGGCGTTGGCGTTCGAACGCCCATGCCCGATCACGCAAACGCCGCGCACGCCCAGCAGCGGCGCGCCGCCATACTCCGTGTAGTCAATGGTCTTCTTCAAGCCCTTGAAAGCACCCTGCGAAAGCATGGCACCGACCTGGGACATCAAAGAACTTTTCAACGATTTCCGGAGCAGCCCGAAGATTGAAACCGCCAGTCCTTCGCAAATCTTCAGCGCGATGTTCCCCACGAAACCATCGCAAACAATCACGTCCACGTTACCGGAAAAAAGATCGCCGCCCTCGACGTTCCCGACAAAATGCACCGAACTTTTCTTCAGGCGCGCGTAAACCTCGCGCGTCAGTTCGTTGCCCTTGATTTCTTCTTCACCGACGGAGAGCAATCCCACGCGCGGGCGCTTGTTGCCAAATGTCGCGCGATAATAAACCTCGCCCATCACCGCAAACTGCACGAGATGCTCCGGCTTCGAATCCACGTTCGCGCCGACATCGAGCAGCACGGAAACACCGCCCTTGGCGTTGGGAAACGGCGCCGCCAGGGCCACGCGATCCACGGACTCCAGCGCGCCGAGCAAAAATCGCGCCACGGTCATTACCGCGCCAGTGTTTCCCGCGCTGACCATGCCATCGGCTTTCGTCTCACGCACCAGACGCGCCGCCACGTGCACCGAGCTGTCTTTCTTCCGGCGGAAGGCTTGCGCCGGATGATCGTTCATGGTGATCACTTCGCTGGCGGCCACGATCTCGATGGGCAGATTCGGCGATGCGTGCTTGGCGAGCTCCGCGCGCACCACGCTGGGCTGGCCCACCAGCAGCACGCGGACGCCCAGGTCCCGTGCGGCCAGCACACTGCCTTCGACCTCGGGGCGGGGCGCGTGGTCTCCGCCCATGGCGTCAACGGCGATGGTGATCATGGGATGTTTGTCCGCAGGCTAAGCGAGAGAAACTCGAAATCCTTACGAAGCCGGTTCTTGTGCCGCTTTGCCCTTGTACTGTCCGCAATGCGGGCAAACCTGGTGCGGCTGCTTCATTTCGTGGCAATTCGGACACTTCGCCAGCGCGGGCTTGGTCAAAAAGTCGTTCGCGCGCCTCGTGCTGGTCCGTCGCTTGGAATGCCGTCGTTTTGGGTTAGGCATAGCAATACACCTCGTAGCCGCCTCGGTGGGCGGATTATATGGGGTTGTTAGCCCCTGGAAAACTATTGTTTCTTGAGCCAGTCCTGCTTGAGGCGCGCGAGAGGGGCCATTCGTGCGTCCGTCGCGTGGGTCTCACAGCGGCACTCCTCGTGGTTCAGGTTCGCACCGCAATTCGGGCACAGCCCCCGGCAGTCGCTCTGGCAGATCACCTTCAACGGCAGCGCCAGCAGCACCTGCTCCTTGATCACGTCCGCCAGAAAGAGTCCTGGGCCTTCGTAAAATCCAATCTCCGTGTCGTCGTCCTTCAGCCGGTCGATGGTCGGCTTCGATTCCTTCGGCACGGGCGCATAAAATAAGTCGAAGGTGCGGCTCACCTCTTCCACCACCGGCTCGAGGCAGCGCGCGCACACCAACTCGATCTTCGTTTCGAGGTTGCCCTCGATGCGAATCTGCGATTCCAGCAACTCAGCCGTGGCCGTCACTTCCAGCGGCTCGATCTGCTTGATCTCCGCCGAATGAAAATCGATGCTGCCCGGGGCATAAATCTTCCGGATGCGCAGCTTGCGGACGGCTAATTCCTTAACGTCAAGGAACATGTCTTCAGCGCCTCCGGCGCGCACGCTCATGCTTTACCATTATTGAGTCGCCTCCCCGCCAAGTCAAGGAAGCGCCCCTGCCTCCTTCTCGTTTTTGCACCCTGTTCGTCACCAACCCGGTTTAGTACTGGCCTTGATGGGGCCCGTCGGCAAACATCTCCATTCTTTCGGTCGGATGGCACGTCCTAGCTTCGACGCAGAACCAAGCAGCCTGCCATCATGTCGTGCAGCGCCTGCTTTTTTTCGGTGAAGCCGGCCATGAGGTATCCGATGAATGCAGGGACCAGGTTAGTGATCATCTTGCCGAAGTGCCTTCCGGACGAGCGCCCGAAGCTGACGCGATTTCCGGCCATATCGGTCACCACCAGGCCCAGGAGCTTCTTCCCCACCGTGGCCTGCCACTCGGAGGACTCCATTAGAGCGTGGTACAGCCAGGTCAAGAGCAGGCTGACCGTGGCGGCAAGAAAGACGAGTCCAATGAGCATGGAGATGCCCACATTATTTATGTCCTCGTTAGGATGGAACTCGCCGAGGAATCCGCGCAATCCCGTCAGAAAAATCAGCGGAATCAATATCAAGACGAAGCCGATACCCATCACCACGTTGTCAATGAGAAGCGCCAAAAACCGCAGCCAGAATCCCGCGTACTCCACGCGCGGTGCGGTGGCGTAGCCGGCATACGCGGGAAGGGCCGCCGTGCCACCTCCCATCGGTGCCGCAACGGATGCACTCATCATCGGCGTGCGCAGCGGCGCAGCAGCAACCGCGAACGCTTGACCGCAACTCGAGCAAAACCCTGCACCATCCGCCATCGCTGCGCCACACTTGGAACAGTACACAGTGTCTCCTTTACTTTTT
>JBGQDD010000497.1:0-2711 GCA_041495665.1 Candidatus Acidiferrum sp. | reverse complement strand
GGATGGGAAGCCGGTTGCCCGGAGGGGGAAGCGGGCAGGTTGAGTAAGGAGTGTAGGCACAAGGAGGGTTTTCCAGGCGATTGAAGTCGAGCACGAGCTCGCCGGGTTTATCGAGGCCGTGGGTGGGGAATCCGGTATAGAGAAAGCGGCAGGCGCCGTAAGTGGTGGAGGTACTAGTCGTGTCGCGAAGAATGAAGAAAAGCTTGGCGACGGCGGGATCTTCGAGGACGGGCTCAATCCGGAATGTTTTTCCCGCGAGCGTGAATTCCGCAGCACCGGGAACGGGCTGCTCGTAGCTGGTGCCGACGAGAGTGGCGAGTGTGATGGTCTTGTGCGGAGAATAGGGAATCCAGTTGGCGGTCACTCGATAAGCGGGGTCGGGCGGAAACCACTTAAGTCCGTGGAAACCGACGATGGCGGGAGAATGAGAATCCTTGATACGAAGAGCGAAGCGCGCCTCGCGGCGGATCACATACATGTTGAGAGTGCCGGTGGTGAGATGGAGAGAAACTTTGTCGTTGTTCGCCTCGGCTCGCAGGGATTGCGATTTTGCGGGAGCCCCGGCGACGAGGAAGTCAGGAGGGAATCCTCCCGCGGGGGGATTCAGCGTGACGGTTTCGCCTTCGAGGTGAAGGATGGTGAGATGCGCTGGTCCAGCGGCGAGATGGATCTTGTTGTCCGAGGCGGAGCCGAGCGAGTTGTCTCCGGGCTGGAGCCATTCGAGGCCGGTGAGAGAGAGCCAGCCGTCAGGCTTGAGGAGGTCCGCTTTGTGTTCCGCGCGCCAGGCAGCATTGTCTTTTTGCCAGGCGGCGTCTTGTGTGAACGAAGAGAGCGAAAGGATCGCGCAAGCGGATAACAGCAAGGCTGATTTGGCGAGAAGTGTCGGAGAGCGCATGGAAAAGTATAACCCCACATGTAACAGAGACATGCTGGCGAGAGATTCTTGGAACAATGGAATTAGGAGAACGCGGGCAGCGTGAGGGTGCAGAAACGAACAACAATCTTGCGAGGGCACTTACGAAACCGGCACCGAGGAGTGTATGCTTTGGAGCGTCTGGCCCGCCGGAGGGTTGGCCTCGCGTTGAACTTTGTCGAACGAAACTCCTTGATCGTTTGTGATTTCCAACAGCAGCTCTGGTTTTTAGCATCGGAGGAAGCTTCATGATTGTAGGTGTGCCCCGAGAGAGCTTTCCCGGAGAACGGCGCGTGGCGCTGGTGCCCGCAGCCATTCCGAATCTAATCAAAGCGGGCCTGGAAGTGGTGGTGGAGGCGGGAGCCGGAGCCGGAGCAGGCTATCCGGATGCCGACTACGCCGCGAAGGGCGCAAAGATTGCCGCCGATCGCGCCGAAGTGTTTCGCGCCGCCGACATCGTGACGCAAATTCTCTGCTATGGATCCAACGACAAGACCGGCAAAGCCGATGTTCCCCTTTTCCGCAGCGGCCAGGTGCTCATCGGATTCTTGAGGCCGCTCGGCTCCCTCGAAACCCTCCAGGAAATCGCATCCAAAGGTGTGACCTCGTTTTCGGTGGAATTGATGCCGCGAACGACACGCGCGCAGAGCATGGACGTGCTTTCCTCGATGGCCACGATTTGCGGGTACAAGGCCGTCGTGCTCGCCGCGGATACTTCGCCGCGCATTTTTCCCATGCTTACGACGGCCGCGGGAACGATCACTCCGGCCCGCGTTCTGGTGATCGGCGCGGGGGTGGCGGGATTGCAGGCGATTGCCACGGCGCGCCGCCTCGGCGCGGTGGCTTCGGCCTACGATTTGCGGCCCGCGGCGAAGGAACAAGTGCAGAGCCTCGGTGGTCGCTTCGTCGAGTTGCCCATCGAGGCCAAAGACGCCGAAGACGCGCGCGGGTACGCGCGGGCGCAGGATGAAACTTTCTACAAGCGCCAGCGGGAACTGCTGGGAAGAGTCGTGGCAGAAAGCGACGTGGTGATCAGCGCGGCGGTCATTCCTGGAAAAAAGCCTCCGATTCTGGTGACCAAGGAGATGGTGGCGAGCATGGCGCCAGGGTCGGTGATCATCGATCTGGCCGGCGAGCGCGGTGGCAACTGCGAGCTTACTCGCCCGGGAGAAATCGTCGTCGAGCATGGAGTGACGATTATCGGATGGTTCAATTTGGCCAGTACCGTGCCGTATCACGCCAGCCAGATGTACGCGCGAAACGTGAGCGCCTTCCTGTTGCATCTCGTGAAAGACGGCAAGCTGCAACTGAACATGGATGACGAGATCGTCCGCGAGACAATGTTGACGCGCGGCGGGGAAGTGACCAACGCACGCGTGCGAGAGTTTTTTTCGCTCCCGGCCCTGCCGGCTGAATCAAAGGAGGTGGCGAAGTCATGAAGCTGGATCTGCTTACCAGCCTCTACGTTTTCATGCTGGCCGCATTTATCGGATTTGAAGTCATACGGCGCGTTTCCCCTCTTCTGCACACACCCTTGATGTCATTGACGAACGCGCTCGATGCCATCGCCGTGGTCGGAGCCATCATTCTGGCGGGTGAGTACCATGCGCACGGCGCGATGCTCGCAAAGATCCTCGGAACGATCGCCATCGTCGCGGCGACGAGCAACATCGTCGGTGGATTCCTGATCACCGATCGGATGCTGCGAATGTTCAAAGCCAGCGGGCCGAAAAAACCATGACCAACCTGCCCGGCTTGGAAACCATCATCGAAATCACCTATCTGATTGCCACCGCGC
>JBGQDD010000496.1:0-2726 GCA_041495665.1 Candidatus Acidiferrum sp. | reverse complement strand
ATCCCGGCGTCTTGGATATTTCGTATGGCTCCCCGGTCAGGTAAGCCTCGTCCATCACGCCGTGCCCTTCAATCACCTCGCCATCGACTGGACAGATTTCGTGAGGTAAGACAGTCAACACGTCGCCAATGCGAATGTCTTCCAGCTTGAGGTCAACGATTGTGGAACCATCTCGCTTGTGCGCAATGCTTGGCACGCGCTTTGCAAGAGCATCGAGCACGGAAGAAGCTCTCGCCGTCGCGTAGAACTCCAGCGCGGCTCCGCCGGACAACATCAGCACCACAATCGTCGCGACCAGGTATTGCCCGAGCAGAACGGCCGTCAGAATGGAAACACCGGCAAGGAGATCCGAGCCAAATTCCCGCTTAACAAGATGCTTGACGAGTTCGAAAACCAGAGGCGCGCCGCCGATCACCAGCGCGGCAAAAAGAGGAAACAGTGCAATGCGTGGGTGCACGGTGGTTGCAAAACGCAAGACAAGGTGCAACGCAATTGCAACAAGTGTGAATCCAGCGATGTAGGTTTCTTTGGGAAGTTTCGAAAATGGCTTCGCTGCCATCTTCATCTGCCTTTATCTTACATCATGCGCGCGCGGGTGCTTGGGAGAAGTTCTCGCACTTTCCGGCCTGCGGCTGCAGGGTCTTAGACGGTCTTGTCTTTCGCGTAGCACAGGGATTCCATATTGCACTCGATGCATTTCGGTTTGCGCGCCTGGCAGACCCGGCGTCCGTGCCAGATCAATTGGTGGGAAAACTGGATCCACTTCTCCTGCGGAATAATCTTGATCAAATCCTGCTCGACTTTCTTCGGGTCTTCATTCCGCGACAAATCCAAGCGTTTTGATAGACGCAGCACATGCGTATCCACGACCACTCCGCTGGCGATCCCATACGCCGTGCCGAGCACCACGTTCGCCGTTTTTCGCGCGACGCCCGGCAGCGTCAGTATCTCCTCCATCGTGCGCGGCACTTGCCCGCCAAACTTTTCAATGATCGCCTTGCTCGCACCCATCACGGATTTCGTCTTGTTGCGGAAGAATCCCGTCGGTCGGATGTCCTGTTCCAACTCACCTGGAGTGGCATAAGCGAACGCCTTCGGACCTGGATATTTTCTATAAAGTGTTTCAGCCACCTGATTCACGCGCACGTCCGTGCACTGCGCGGAAAGAATCGTGGAGATCAGCAGTTGAAATGCATTCTCGTGCTTCAGCTCGCAAGTCGCATTCCCGTACGCTTGGTCCAGTTTCGCGAGGATTGCCGCCACGCGCTTGGGATCAGTTCCCGCCACATGAACCGGCTTGGCAGTCTTGGCCGCCTTCACGGATTTCGCTGCTTTTGCCGGAGCGCGTTTCGTCTTCTTCGATGTTTTTTTCTTCGATTTCATGGCCATAGGAGCCAAAACTATAGCATGGAGGAGAGAGCCGCGAGCAATCTGCGGAAAGCCTTCCCCCGGTGGCTGCGCAGATTCTTTTCTTCGGCAGAAAGCTCCGCAAATGTTTTCTCGATTGCCGGGAAGTAGAACACCGGATCGTAGCCAAATCCGCCCGATCCGCGCGGCGCCTTCAGGATTTCTCCTCCAACGCGATCCGTGACGATGGCCATAGCCCGGCCACGTTCCGCCAGCGCAATCGCGCAAACAAAATACGCAGCGCGCTCGGATCCTGTCTTGCCTCGCATCTCGTCCAGCAGCTTTTCAATCCTTTGCGAATCTATCGCCTGCGGCCCAGCGTACCTTGCGGAATGAATCCCGGGCGCACCGCCGAGAGCAGGCACGACCAGCCCCGAGTCGTCGGCGAAAACCAACCCGTCCCCGTGCCGCGAGTAATGCAGCGCCTTACCTGCCGCGTTTTCGGCGAACGTGGGAGCGTTCTCCTCGAACTCGGGAAGCGCGTCGAAATCCGGCAGCATCGCCAATTCAACTGCGAGGGAAGGCACCGACGCCGCGACAAGCACGCGATACTCGGCGAGCTTCCCCAGGTTGGATGAGGCGAGAAAAAGTTTAGCGGGCGCGCGCACTGAATTTTACGGGCAGAAGGGCGCGTTGTTCTTCCGTCAAGCGGCGAATCCCCGCGGCAGCGAGCGCCAGCAAGTCCTGCATCTCGCTTCCGGAAAACGCGCGCCCCTCCGCCGTCGCCTGGATTTCGACAAAATGTCCGTCACCGGTCATGACCACGTTCATATCCACTTCGGCGCGCGAATCCTCTTCATAGGCGAGATCCAGCAGCGCGCGGTCGTCCACGATTCCGACGCTCGTGGCCGCCACGGAGTCGATCAGCGGCGAACTCTTCAAAATCCCAGCTGCCACCAGACGCTCGAATGCCAGCGCCAGCGCGATGAACGCTCCGGTGATGGATGCCGTGCGCGTTCCGCCGTCCGCTTGAATCACGTCGCAATCGATCCACACGGTGCGCTCGCCCAGCGCTTCCTGATCCGTCACCGCGCGCAACGAGCGGCCGATCAATCGTTGAATTTCCAGCGTCCGCCCGGACTGTTTTCCCCGGGTTGCCTCGCGCGGCGTGCGTTCCTCGGTGGCGCGCGGCAGCATTCCATATTCACTGGTGACCCAGCCTTTGCCGCTGCCCTTCAAAAAACCGGGCACGCCGTCATCGACGGTAGCCGTGCAGATCACCCGCGTGTTTCCCAACTCGATCAGCACGCTGCCTTCGGCTGTGGAGATAAAGTCCGGCGTAATTTTCAAGGGACGCATCTGGTCCGCGGTCCGGCCGT
>JBGQDD010000495.1:0-2731 GCA_041495665.1 Candidatus Acidiferrum sp. | reverse complement strand
CGCAGACCTGGAACCGATTTCGATTGCCGCAAGGACATTTCTCGGTAGAGTTAGCGAGCCTGCAAGGGAACTACTCCTTCTCACGATTCTTGACGCTCAGCAGCACGCTTCAGATGGATACGGCGAACACGCAGGCGGTCAGCGCCAATTTCCGGCTACGCTATAACTATCGCCCAGACAGCGACCTGTACATCATCTACAACGTGGGGACCCAGTTCGTAAGTCTCGCGGCTGCCAACCCTCAACAGATTCGCGAGACGCGCTTCGCGGTCAAATTCACTTACTCCTTCCTTCCATAGGAGGGCTCAGGGAAGAACGGCATGCCTATTCGGAATATATCTCGACTTCCCACACGCATTCGCTAGAATCCACACGCTCGTTCTCAGCTAAGTGCTGTTGTTCAAGGAGCCGTGCCATGAAAGATTCTGGACGCCCGAAATCTCTGCTCCCCGCAGTTGCTCTCCTTCTTGCTCTAATCGCCGCGGCACCGGCGGCGATCGCGCAGGAGCGCTACATACCTACGCCCGAGAATCTGAGGGCGCGCACCTGGTTCCAGGACGCAAAGTTCGGACTATTCATTCATTGGGGAGTTTACAGCGTGCTCGGCGACGGCGAATGGATCATGGAGACGCGGCCGATCAACCGAACCGATTATGCGAAAGTGCCGGGGTTCTTCAATCCCGTCAAGTTTGATCCGGCGGCGTGGGTGGCGCTCGCAAAAGCCGCGGGCATGCAGTACATCACCATCACGTCGAAGCATCACGATGGATTCGCGATGTTCGATTCGCGATTGACGGATTGGAATGTCGTGGCGCGGACGCCGTACGGCAAAGACGTCATCGGGATGCTCGCGGCGGAATGTCATAAGCAGGGCATCAAGCTGTTCCTGTACCACTCGCAACTGGATTGGCATTCACCGGATTATTTTCCGCGCGGGCGTACGGGACATAGCACGGGCCGTCCGGATTCCGGGAATTGGGATGAGTACTTGAATTTCATGGACGGACAATTGCGGGAACTGCTGACGAACTATGGGGAGATCGGCGGCATCTGGTTCGACGGGATGTGGGACAAACCGGACGCGGATTGGCATCTTGCCCGAACTTATGCGCTGATTCATCAACTGCAGCGGCAGGCCCTGGTCGGCAGCAATCATCATAAGAATCCATTTCCCGGAGAGGACTTCCAGATGTTTGAGAAGGATTTGCCGGGCCAACACAACAGTGGTTTCAACCCCGAGCAATCGGTCAGTGCGCTGCCAATGGAAACCGCGGAAACCATGAACAATTCCTGGGGATTCAATCTGACAGACGAACATTTCAAGAGCACGTCTGATTTGATTCGATACCTGGTGCGCGCCGCGGGGTCGAATGCAAATTTTCTTTTGAATGTGGGGCCAATGCCGAGCGGTGAGATCCAGCCCGAGTTTATACAGCGCTTGACGGAAGTGGGGCGCTGGACGAGGCAATATGGAGAATCAATTTATGGAACGCGAGGAGGGCCGGTGGCAGCGGGGCCGTGGGGCGTGACGACGCAACGGGGCTCGACGGTTTACGTGCACGTGCTGGATTGGAATGCGCCGGTGCTGGCGCTCGCAGCGATGCCGCGGCCGGTTCGTTCGGCGCGGCTGCTGCGCGATGGAAGCAACGTCGAATTCAGCGCCGTCAAGGGAGGACTGGTGCTGAAACTTCCGGAGCCGCAAGCGGAAGAAGTAGATCGCGTGATAGTGCTGGAATTGGAAGCCGCAAAGTAGAGCGCGGAGGGCGGCTCAATTCAGGGATTCGGGGCCGACTCGTCGAGTTTTAGAATGAGCACCTGGCCGTTGGAATGGAAGGTGCCGCCGGTGGCGGTTTTGGCTTCTTTCATGGGATTGTCGGGGAGGAAGTGAGTGAGTTCGATGACCAGGCCAGTGGAGGTGAGAGTTTTTTCAACGTAGTCGCGCTCGAGATCGATGTCGGGATCGATCTTGTGGGTGATGCCGTTGTTGCGCTGGTCGCGTTCGAATCCGATGTCGTGGGTGGCGGCGCCAACCCAGAGCGTTTCGCCGTTGACCTCGAAGGCCGCTTTCCAAATGCGCAGATGGTTGCGCGACCGGACGACGCTGATGGGCTCAGCGTGGGCCCAGCCGTAATCCTGCGGCCGGCCAAAAAGGTAGAGCTGGCTCATGGGCATGGTCAAGTAGGATTCTTTCGAGAGGCTGCCAATGATGCCGCGGAGAACGGTGTCCATGACGTCGGCGTCAACCTTGACCCAGCCAGCGGTAGTGAAAACGCGCTGCATGGCGGCTTCCGAGCCGAGGATAAGAAAGTTGACCATGTCGCCTGCATTGCCCTCTTTGTCGCTGACGCGGCGTGGGATTTTCGAGAAGAGATTGTTGTCGATGCCGGGAAGCGAGCTGACTTGCTTGGCGATCGCGCGCGCGGTGCCACCTTCGGATGAGTAGACTTCGATGCGCACGGCATAGTTGCCGTCGCCGGTGTCGCTGGTGGTCTGATTGATACCGACGGAAAGGCGGCCCGAGACAGGCGCTAGAACATCGCGGCGCGCGCCGATGACAAAAGGTTGAGCGATGTCGCTATCGCCGATGCGCCCGATGAGCGCGCCACGCCCAGCTTCATTAAAGGGCAAAACGCGGAGAAGGTCCTTGAAGCCGCGCGGGAGGCCTTCCGGGCCGTTGTCGTCCTTGGCGTCGGCGTAGCGGAGCTTGCCGGTGGCGGTGATGAGCGCGTGT
>JBGQDD010000494.1:0-2732 GCA_041495665.1 Candidatus Acidiferrum sp. | reverse complement strand
GAGGAGACTCCGTGACTCCTTTCCTTGGGACGAGAGGGAGGCTGCACTCCGGTGCGGCCTCTCTGCTTGTCGTTTTGGCGGCACAACTTCTGAAGTGGCAAGATCCGCTGTCAGCGGCAAGCGGGTTGCTACAATTCCTTGCGCTGGGCATGCGCAAGATCGTCTCGAATCACCAAACATCTTTTTGCACGCACTAGCGAACCAGCAAGCAATCCCCATAACTGTAGAAGCGGTAGCCCGCGTTGACGGCGTGGTGGTAGGCCGCCAGGACGTGCTCACGGCCGGCAAAAGCGCAGACCAGCGCGAGCAGCGTGGAACGCGGCAGATGAAAGTTTGTGAGCAGCCCTTCCACCACGCGAAACCGGAATCCGGGCACGATAAACAAGCGCGCCTCGGCCTTGCCGGAAAGGACGAGATTCGCAGAACCTGATTCGGCCGCGCGCAGAGCGGCGTCTTCCAGCGCGCGAACTGCGGTCGTGCCGATGGCCAGAATGGGGCGTCCGGCATCGCGTGCCGCCTGGATGCGATCCGCGGTTTCAGCCGGGATTTCGTAAGACTCGGCATGCATCACGTGGCCTTCCAGCGTTTCGCTATGGATCGGCTGAAACGTGCCGAGGCCAACGTTCAGCGTAAGTTCGCAGATCTCCACTCCCAGCCCGCGAATTTCTTCCAGAATTTCCGTGGAGAAGTGCAGACCCGCGGTGGCTGCTGCGATCGCGCCAGGCCGCTTGGCGAAAACGGTTTGATAGCGCTCGCGGTCAGAAGTTTCATCGGCGCGCTCGATGTATGGCGGAAGAGGAACATGCCCGAGGCGCTCGAAATGCTGGCTGATGTTGCTCTGGTCATGAGAAATGAAGCGCAGTGTGCGCAAGCCAAGCTGACCGCGTGCGAGAACCTCGGCTTCCAATTCCCCCTCGCCAAAGAGAACTCGCTCCCCCACCTGCATCTTGCGACCAGGCCGAACCAGCGCCTCCCAAGTCTCGGAATCGAGTTCGCGAGTGAGGAAGATTTCGACTTTTCCGGTCAGATGTTCCCCCTTGGTGGCCCGCGAGGGAGCCTGCGAATGGACACCGGCACGCCTTCCGAACAAGCGGGCCGGGATGACGCGCGCATTGTTGAGGACGAGAAGTTCGTCACCTCGCAGGAGACTGGGGAAATCTGTGAAGAATCGGTCTTCGAAAACCCCTGAGGAACGATTCAGAAACAGGAGCCGCGAGTCTTCGCGCCGGTCGAGGGGACGCTGCGCAATTTGCTCTCGAGGGAGATGGTAGTCGAGTTCGTCCAATCGCATGGGAAGCGGCAGTCTAACAGCAAAGCGGCTAAGGCAAACCAAGCAAACGAATTGCTCTCCGAAACCAGGATTTGCGCCAGGATTTAACTGGAAGTGACGAAGTAACCTGCAGGTCGATTGTCGCTATAACATATTGAAACACAATAACTTAAGTATGTTCAAGAGAACCTAGAATTTGTACTTGACATATAGACACTCATATTTTATTATATTACTGCAGTCACGCATGGAGGTGCATACAACATGAGAACAATTACTCGATTTGAACCTTTCCGCGGGGCCACTACCCTGCAGGATCAAGTCAATCGGCTATTCAATGATGTCCTTGATCGGACGAGTGAGGAATCCAGCCTCACGGCCTGGGCGCCATCGGTGGACATTTATGAAACCGAGCATGAGTTGGTGGTCAAGGCCGATCTGCCGGAGGTCGATCCAAAGGATTTGGACATCCGCGTGGAGAACAACATCCTGACAATTCGCGGCGAGCGCAAGTTCGAGAAGAATGTGAGTGAGGAGAATTACCTGCGCGTGGAGCGCTCGTATGGGTCCTTCGCTCGGAGCTTCACGCTGGCGAACACGGTGAATTCGGAAGCGATCAAAGCCGACTATCAGAACGGCGTGCTGAAGCTAAGCATCCCGAAGCGCGAGGAAGCGAAGCCGAAGCAGATCAAGGTCAGCGTCGGGGTTCCGGCGATGGCCGCCGCCGCCGGCGGATAATTTCAATCGGGAATCGCGGTTAAAACAGGGGGCTGGCCAGGGTGCCAGCCCCTTTTCTGCAGCGGCGACATGAATTGAGGCAGGTATGTTGCGATTTGAAAAAATGACGGTCAAGGCGCAAGAAGCCGTTCAACAAGCAAATGAACTGGCCTCGACTTACGAAAACCAGCAGATCGAGCCCATCCATCTCTTGGGTGCTCTCATTGCGCAGACTGATGGAGTGGTGCCTTCTTTGCTCGCGCGGTTAGGCATCCACGGCGAAATTCTTGATGCGGGGCTAGACCGCGAGCTCAGCCGCCTGCCCAAAGTTAAAGGGTTCACGCAGCAGCACCTGGGACGCGCAACGAATGATGTACTGGAACTGGCCTTCAAAGAAGCAGAGAATTTTAGGGACGAATATGTTTCAACGGAGCACTTGTTCCTTGCGATTGCCGGGCAGGAGCGAGACCCCGCGGGGCAGCTTCTGAAAAAGCAAGGTGCTTCGCACGAAGCAATTCTTCAGGCGCTGACTGGCGTACGCGGAACACAACGTGTGACCTCACAAAATCCCGAGGCGACGTATGAATCGCTGGAAAAATATGCGCGCGACCTCACGGAATTGGCGCGGCGTCAAAAGCTCGATCCGGTGATCGGGCGCGACGAAGAGATTCGCCGCGTGATGCAGATTCTGGCGCGGCGCACGAAAAACAACCCGGTGCTGATCGGCGAGCCGGGCGTCGGGAAG
>JBGQDD010000493.1:0-2738 GCA_041495665.1 Candidatus Acidiferrum sp. | reverse complement strand
GGCATCATTTACGGCGCGCTCGTTTGCCTCATGCAGAAGGACATGAAGCGCCTGATTGCTTACAGCTCGGTCAGCCATCTCGGCTTCTGCACCTTGGGAATTTTTGCGCTCACGCCGAACGGCCTGGCCGGCAGCGTGCTCCAACAGATCAACCACGGAATCTCCACCGGCGCGCTCTTCTTGATCGTCGGCGTGCTCTACGAACGGCGTCACACGCGCCTGATTTCGGAGTTCGGCGGCCTGGCCACGCCCATGCCGAATTTCGCGGCGATCTATCTGATCGTCAGCCTCAGCTCGCTGGGCATGCCGTTGCTGAACGGTTTCATCGGAGAGTTCACCATCTTGCAGGGAGCTTTTCAGGTGAGTAAGGCCTGGGCCGCCTGGGGCTCGCTGGGCGTCGTGCTGGGCGCGGCATACCTGCTGTGGCTCTACCAGCGCGTGATGTTCGGCCCGGTCACGCAGTTTGCCAATGAAGATTTGCCGGACTTGAATCTGCGCGAATACGCCACGCTCGTGCCGCTCGTGATTCTGGCGTTCTGGATCGGCATCTACCCGAAACCGTTCTTTGCGATCATCGAAAAGCCCGTGCAGAGAATTGTCGAGCAGGTGAATCCGAAATTCTACGAGGCGGAACGCGCAAAATTGCCTCCCGCGGAACTCCACGCCGTTGCGGCGGAGACGAAATAGCCCGCCCGCATGAACATCCCTTTCATCAACTCGATTCTCAGCTATCTCCAGGGCGACGGCGCCGTCATTCTTCCGGAGATCGAGCTAGTCCTATTTGGACTAGGTATCCTGCTGATCGATTTCTGGATCGAGGAGAAAGAAAAATACCGGAATGCCGGGCTGGCGCTGGCGGGCACTCTTTTCAGCGCCTTCACGCTGTGGAGGCTCCGTGGAACGATCGCGGCCAGGGGAGATCTTGTCGGGTTCCATGAGACGGTTTTGGTCGATCCGTTCTTCCTGTTCTTCGCAACACTCTTTCTGGCCGCCACCGCGCTCGTAATTCTGCTGTCCGTGAAATACCTGGAGATCGAAAGGGAGCAAGAGGGCGAATACTACGCGCTTCTGCTGTTTGCCTGCGTTGGGATGATGTTCATGGCTTCCGGCGTGGACCTGATCGTGATGTTTCTCGGCCTGGAGACCATGGCCCTCAGCTTCTACGTTCTGACCGGATTCTTGCGCCGCGAAAAGCGTTCGAATGAAGCTGCTCTGAAATATGTCCTGCTCGGCGCGTTCAGCTCCGGAATCCTGGCCTACGGCTTTTCGATATTGTATGGCCTCAGCGGCGCAACGAACATCGGCGCCATCACCGCGGTGCTGGCGCAGCGCGACAAATTGGTGCACGTCGTGGCGCTCAGCCATCTCCCCGGCCCGCAGGGCGAACAGATGCGGGCGCTGTTGCAGAGAAGCCTCCCCATGGCGCTGAACTTCGATCCCTTCGTCCTGCAGCTTCTTCCGATCCTCGCCTTCGTTCTGGTCGCGGTCGGGTTGTTTTTCAAAGTCGCGGCCGCGCCGTTTCATCAGTGGGCGCCAGACGTGTACGAAGGCGCGCCTACGCCGATCGCTGCTTATGTCAGCGTGGCTTCCAAGACGGCGAGTTTTGCGTTGCTTCTGCGGCTATTCCTTTCCGTCTTTTCTCCTTCGCAAAGAGCTTCCCAGGAACAGTGGATGTACCTCATCGCGGGCGTGGCCGTGGTGTCGCTCACCTGGGGAAATTTCGCCGCGCTCACGCAGACCAACGTGAAACGCCTCCTGGCGTATTCCTCGATCTCGCACGTGGGCTACATCCTGCTCGGTCTCGTTGCTGGAAACGGAACCGCTTTAACAGGAATTACCTACTACTTGCTGGCTTACGTGTTCATGACCGCCGGAGCGTTTGCGGTCATCATCGTGCTTCGCCAAAAAGGGATCATCGGCGAGGAACTCGACGACCTGAACGGCCTCTACTACCGCAGCCCCGCCGCCGCCGTTTTGCTCCTCATCTTCATGCTCTCGCTTGCAGGCATCCCGCCCACCGCCGGCTTCATGGGCAAGTTGTTCATTTTCCGTTCGCTGATCGAAACGCACCATCCGGTGCTTGCCGTCTTCGCCGTTTTGTACATCGTCCCCGCGCTCTACTACTACTTCCGCATCGTCGAGCACGCCTGGCTCATGCAGCCCGGGGAGGCGCCGCGTCCATCGATGACGAGCGCGCAGGCCGTAGCCCTCGGCATCGCGGTGTTTGTCACGCTCGCCGCCGGGTTGTATCCTGAGCCGTTCACGCGGCTCGCTCAATATGCCTTCGGACAATAAGCCGGACCCGACCAGCTCTAAAGAACCCGTAGAGGACAAAGCGAAGAACTTCTCCAACCAGTTCGGTTTGGCCATGGAGCTCCCCTTCATTCTTGTAGCGGCTGTCGTCCTGGGTGGAGGGATGGGGTACTTTCTCGATCGCTGGCTGCATACCAAAATGATTTTCACCCTTCTGCTGGGCGGGATCGGATTCTTTGCAGGAATTCGGGACATCTTGCGGCGGTTTCCGGGAAGCAAAGATGGCTCCAGCAGAAGTTGAAGCGTCCCGCGGCCGGGTGACGGAGCGGCGCATCGCGTGGCTCACGCTTGTCATGGGTTTCACTTCTGGCGCAACGGTTGCTCTGGTTGGCCGTACACTATGGGGCGCCGGGTTGGTGATTGGCACGGCGCTCGCCTGGCTGAACTACCGCTGGCTCCGCCGCGGAGTAAGCACTTTCGTTCTC
>JBGQDD010000492.1:0-2794 GCA_041495665.1 Candidatus Acidiferrum sp. | reverse complement strand
TCGGAGCCTTGCTTGCGCCAGACGTCCAGTGTCCTCTACATAGCTGTTGATTCGATGATCCCCCTCCGTGGAAACAGCCTCCGTGGCCTTGATGAATTCACCGCGACGCTCGACCACGAAGCGATTCCCGCCGTCTGGCTGACCAGCCACTCGCGTCTCCAGTTCGACGATGCCCGCCGCAAACACGGCCACACCCATCCTTTCATTGCGGAAGACGGCTGCGCGATTTATATGCCGGAGGACTATTTCCACCTGCGACCCGCATCCGATGGCTCTCGGACGAAGAAGGCCGCGACCGTGCGCCTCGGCCGCTTTACGTGCATTCCCGTCGCGGAAGCCCTGCCGGCAGCCGCTGAGGCACTGCAAACACTCACCCAGGATACCGGCGTGCCGGTTGTAACTTTGCGGTCACTCTCTCCCCGCGAACTCGTACAGAACACGGGCCTGCCGCAAAGAGAGGCGGAACTTTCCCGGCAACGCGATTTCGACGACATCTTTTTCTTTGCTGGCGCCTCTGATGAAGAAATCGAGAGGTTTCTGGCAGAAGGTCGCAATCGCAACCTGCAGTTCCGCCAGCACGGTGTTCTCTGGTCCGCCGCCATCGGTGCCAGTGTCCAGCGTTGCATCGGTGAGCTCGCGAAGCTCTACGACCGTGCACTCCGCTACCACGCCCACACTCTCGGTATCGCCACGACTGATTTAGCTGCCGGCCTCTTCCCTTTCTGCGAGCGCACCATCCTCCTTACCGACCGCAAGGCCGAAGGGGCTTCCCAAGAGCAGCCTGACACCCCTCACGCGCGGCGTCTGCCACTCCAGGCACCAGACGTTTGGGAGCGCCTGCTCGCGGCCATCGCCACAAGTGACTAGATGCCCTGGGAAAAATGTTGCGCAATTGCGCGTCGAATTGCACACCATCAATTCGAATCAAAGGGTGGATCACCACCGCCGGTTTCACAAACCATCTATTTCCCGTAGGATAAGAGGTTGGAACCTTCCGTAGTGGCTTGGCCCCTCGATTGCCTTGAAACTAGTAGGCAAACGCTACGTCCCCCCGGCGCTGCCGACTCGGATTCGCGCAAACAACGATCTGCAGATCGAACCGAGTACTAGGAGCTCCCTTACCATGGCTTGGCTTCGACGCGTTTTCCGCCTTCCTGCTCACGAGTCCAATATCGGCGTCGTTCTCCTCCTTTGTGTTATTTCCATGAGCTTCATGTCCATCGCCCTGGTCTGGCAGGCCCAGATCATAGCCAATCAGCGCGAGGCCATTCAGTGGCTCGAACGGCTCAAGTTCGGCGGTTAGTCGCGCCCTTTCCGTAGACTCACTAGACGTCTCAGGAGTTCTCTCGCAAGTGGATGAGAACAGTCCTGCTGCGACCGCAGGCCCGCAACGGTAGATTTTAGGCACAGTTTGGAAAGCAATTCCCGGAGACTTTCTCTGCAACCTGTGATTCAATAGCCTCACAGGGGATTTTTCTCAGGAGAATTGCCGTGAAACGTATCGTTCGATTACTCTTGCTGGCGGCAACGCCGGCGCTTCTTGGTTCCGTGCAGCATGTTTCAGCCATGCAATCTGCTCCTCCCAATACTACGAACTCGGCTCAGACGCAGGCGGCCAACCAGGCCTCCTCGCATGATCGCCACCATCGCAGGCACAGCAGTGGCCGGCGTCATCACCATCACCACACGGCTTCGACGCAACACTAATTCGAAAACATCTACGCCGGAAGCGAAAGGGGGGAGCCTGGCGGCTCCCCCCTTTCGCTATTTTTACTGTGTCGTCTCGGAAGCGCGCCAAAAGCACGTATGTTTCGCGAGCGACGCGCACCGCAAAAGCGGTGTGATCAGCTTTGGTGCAGCTCTAAGCCCGGTGGAGTCATGGTCCCTCCGGAGCTCCTTGAGCTCACGCTTTGCTTGTACTCCTCCAATTCGTCGAATGCAAGCGAAGAGAGGGTCAACGCTCGATTTTCACAGCGCTCGATTGGATTGGATATTCCCGGCGGCTACTTGATGAACAGGGTTTCGCGAAGTTGGTCGCGGCCCACAAACGATTTCATCGTCCGGTAGCGGCCAAAGAGGTTCTGGATCTCGCGGTTCTGATAAACCTTTTGCGCCGGACAGATGACCGCGGACGAAATCACCTGCAGCGTATTCGAATCAGCCACTCGATAACGCTGAAAGCCCTCCGGCCTCTTGCTGTGAAACATCGCCAGAATCACCCCGCCGGGCCGCAATAGCTCCGTTAGATTCGCCACCATCTGCTTCACGAGCATCGGCTCAAGATAGTCCAGCAGATCCCACAAGAGTACGGCGTCGAAGGATGCGCGCGGGTATTGAAGGTTCTCGGCCAGGAAGCGCGTCGCTCGCCCGTTCGGCGTCATGTCCAGCGTTTCACAAGCACCGGCGTTCTCGCGCAACCGCTTCTCTTCTTCGGTCAGAAATGCTTTCCATCCGCGAAGGAAATCTTCCGATGAGACGCGGAAACCGCGCTCGATAAAGAAACTCAAAGTGGTCTGCCAGGCGGGCCCCAGATCGAGCAGCGTACCCCGCCCCAGGCCGTCGAGATTCCACAAGAATTCTTTCAGCCCGTTCGAAACGCGCGTCGATTGAGGCAATTCTGGTGCGCGCGTAGAGCCCACGGCGGAAATCGGCACACCGGGCGTGCGCGAGCGTGAGTTTGCATGTAGCGGCAGGGAAACGCTGCGGCTCGTCAAATTTCCCATCCCAAGGCCCAGTTTATGCAAGAAGCTCATGGTCAGTCCGCCGCCGTTCCGGAATTCACGGATGTCGTGTC
>JBGQDD010000491.1:0-2829 GCA_041495665.1 Candidatus Acidiferrum sp. | reverse complement strand
GATGTTGCGCACCGCGGTGCGGTGATTCTCCAGCACTTTGTGCAAGTGCTTCACGATATCCTTGCGGCGCTCTTCGGTCGGCGCCGGCATCGGCACGCGCACCACCTTGCCGTCGTTTGTCGGATTCAGTCCCAGGTCCGAAGTCCGGATGGCTTTGTCGATCAACGGCACTACACTCGGGTCCCACGGCGAAATCACCAGCAGCGTGGCCTCCGGCACTGTCACCGTGCCGAGTTGATTCACCGGCATGGGCGTCCCGTGATAATCCACGCGGATAGCGTCCAGAATGGACGCATTGGCGCGCCCCGTGCGCAGCGTCCCCAGTTCCTTGCGAAAATCCTCGACCGCCTTTTCCATCCGAGTCCTGCCTGCGGCAATCGCATCTTTCGTCGTCATATTCGAAGTCCTTAGTTCAAAGTTCTTAGTTCTGAGTTCTTGGTTCTTGCTTCCGAAAAGTTGCAAGGTCAAAAAGATGAGAAGAACGAACCCCATTCTGGCCCGGGTTTTCGGTTCTCACTAACAACTAAAAACTTACAACGAACAACTGCTTCACGCCGGCGTCACCTTCGACCCCACGCGCTCCCCCAGCACCACCCGCCTGATATTCCCCGGGCGGTTCATATTGAACACCACGATCGGCATGCCGTTGTCCATGCACAACGAAATCGCCGTCGCGTCCATTACCTTCAGGTTCTGGCTCAACACCTCGCGGTAAGAAATCGCGGCAAAAAATTTCGCGTCCGGAATCTGCTCCGGATCGGCGTCGTAAACCCCGTCCACGCGCGTCGCCTTCAAGATGACGTCCGCCTTGATCTCCATCGCGCGCAGCGCCGCCGCGGTGTCCGTCGAAAAATAGGGGTTCCCCGTCCCCGCCGCAAAAATCACCACGCGGTCCTTCTCCAGGTGCCGCACCGCGCGCCGCCGGATAAACGGCTCGGAAACCTCTTTCATTTCGATGGCGCTCAGCACGCGCGTGAACACGCCTTCTTTTTCCAGCGCGTCCTGCAGCGCCAGCGCGTTGATGACCGTCGCGAGCATGCCCATGTAGTCGCCGGTCGCGCGGTCGATCTCAAAACCCTTTTGCCTCGCGCCGCGGAAAATATTCCCTCCGCCGACCATGATGGCCGTCTGCACACCCAGTTGGTGCACGTCTTTCAGTTCACGCGCGATGGCCTGAATCGTTTCGCCGTGGATGCCGAATCCCTGCGGCCCCTGAAACGCCTCTCCAGAGAGCTTCAGCAGGATCCTGCGGTATGCCGGTTTGGCTTTTTTCACGGCCTTCTTACCAGCTTTCTTCGTCGCTGCCATGAGTCTCCGTTCGCGCGATCTGAAATCACGGGAATTGTAACAAACTATCTCTGCCCCCGCACTCTGTGAAGACCCTGAAAACAAAAAGAGCGCCCCAGTCTCGCCAGGACGCTCCGAAAGGATGTTATCGAGGGGTTCTGTTCTTTAGGCGTTTACCGGCACGGGCACGGGTGCTGTCTCCGGACCTGCCGCCCCGCCGCTTACTTCGCCCACCTTAAAACGCACGAAGCGCCGGATCGAGATGTTCTCGCCCAGCTTGATGACCGCCTGGGCGATCATCTCGCCGATGGTCACGCTCTCGTCCTTGATGTAGTGCTGTTCGTAGAGGCAATTTTCCTCGTAGAACTTCTCCATCTTCCCGGTGACGATCTTCTCGACGACGGCTTCCGGCTTGCCCGTCGCCAGCGCCTGCGCCTTGTAGATATCGCGCTCCTTTTCGAGCATCTCCGGCGTCACTTCTTCGCGCCGCACGTACCGCGGGTCCAGCGCCGCGATGTGCATCGCGATGTCATGCGAAAGCCGCTGGAACGCGTCCGTGCGCGCCACGAAGTCCGACTCGCAGTTCAGCTCCACCATCACGCCGATTTTTCCGCCCGCGTGGATGTAGCTGCCCACCAGGCCCTCGCTGGCTTCACGCTGCGCCTTCTTGGCCGCGGCCGCCTGGCCCTTCTTGCGCAGGACGCTGATGGCTTTCTCGATGTCGCCACCCGCTTCCACGAGCGCTGCGCGGCAGTCACTGAATCCCGCGTTTGTCCGCTCGCGCAATTCTTTTACGAGTTGTGCTGGGATTTGCATAGCTGGCTGTTGTGTACTCATCCTTTTTCTCTTTGCTTTTTTGGATTCTCTCGGTTGATGTCGTTATCTGTGAAGCGGCCCGCCCCAAGCCGCCCGGGGCGGGCCTCACGAAATTTCCACCCGCGCAATCTATTTAGTGTGTTTCCACGTCGGGAGGCACAGTGGCTTCCGCAGCTTCCGCAGCTTCCGCGGCTTCGGCAGGCTCCGCCGGGGTTTCCACAACACCCTCCACGAAGTCGCCTTCCTGCTTCTCGTAGCGTTCGTACGCGCTCGTATCCACGTACTCGACGCCGTCCACCAGCGCCTGATCTTCGGCGGCTTTCTGTTCGGCCACCTGCGACTGCTGGTAGGCGGTGTGGCCCTCCAGCACGGAATCCGCAATCTTCGTCGTGAACAGGCGGATGGCGCGCAGCGCGTCATCGTTCCCGGGAATGATCCAGTCCACCACGTCCGGGTCGCAATTCGTATCCACCACCGAAACCACCGGCACGCCCATGCGCCGCGCTTCTTTCACCGCGATTTCTTCCGCGTTGGAATCGATTACGAACATGGCGTCGGGCAATTGGACCATGTTCTCGATGCCTTCGAGGTTCTGAAACAGGTGCTTCATCTCGCGGTCCAGCCGCGCTTGTTCTTTCTTGGAAAGCTCTTTGATGCGGCCGTCTTCGTTCATGGCCTTCAGCAGCTTCAGCCGCTTGATGGATTTCTGCAGCGTCGCCCAATTTG
>JBGQDD010000490.1:0-2830 GCA_041495665.1 Candidatus Acidiferrum sp. | reverse complement strand
TTACGCTGACGGAAACGGACATGCAATTCCGCAAGATCGATTCCTGGTTTGCGTCCAGCATCGGCTCCCGCATTCACCAGCGCAAAGTGATTTCCGGCTGCGGGATTGCCGCCACCTCGTTTCAGGATGAGGAAATTCAAAAGCGTTCTTATCCCAATAGTTTCGGCGGCCAGCATTCGTTGCAAGGCTACGAACTCGTCGAATCGCTCGATTTGATGAGAAACGCGCCGGTCATCGCCGAAGAAGCCGCCGCGCTCCATTCGGCGGCGCAATGCCCGGAAAAGGTTGGCACGCTTATCCTCGGCGGCAGCCAGCTCGGCCTGCAAATTCACGAATCGATCGGCCACCCCATCGAGCTGGATCGCGTTCTCGGTCAGGAAGCGAATTTCGCAGGCACCAGTTTTCTCACGCTCGACCAGCTAAACAATCTGAAATACGCTTCCAGCATCGTGAACGTCGTCGCCGACGCCCGGCTCGATCACGGCCAGGGACTCGGCACCTTTGCCTACGACGACGAAGGTGTTCCCGCTCAGTGTACGGACATCATCAAGGATGGGGAGTTCCGCGGGTATCTTTCGAATCGCGAAACGGCGCACCTCGTTGGCCTGGACCGCTCCTCCGGAACGATGCGCACGGAAAGCTGGAACCGCCTGCCCATCATTCGAATGACGAATGTCAGCCTGCTTCCCGGCACATGGGACTACGACGATTTGATCGCCGACACCCACGACGGAATCCTGATGGAGACAAATCGCTCCTGGTCCATCGACGACCGGCGCTACCAGTTTCAGTTTTCAACGGAAATCGGCTGGGAAATCAAAGGCGGAAAAAAAGTCCGCATGCTGAAGAATCCCAGCTACAGCGGCATCACCACGGAGTTCTGGAATTCGTGCGACGCCATCTGCAAGTTTGATCGCTGGACGCTGTGGGGCACGCCCAATTGTGGAAAAGGCCAGCCCATGCAGACCATGGGCACCGGCCATGGAGCCTCGCCGTCGCGCTTTCGCAACGTGCGCATCGGAACGGCATTTTCCAACCAATGAAGCCCGCGGCCAAAACGAAGAAAGCATCAACCGGGGCGAGCCCAGGACCCACCGAGCTTCTCCACGCGCGCGAACTTCGCCGCATCGTCGATACCGTTCTTCGTTTGGCGAAGTCCATGGGAGCCGAAGAGACGGAAGTCCACGTGGACGAAGTCGCCGACGCGTTGACGCGTTTTGCCAACAACGCCATTCACCAAAACGTTGCCGAGCACGGCCTGACGGTTTCGATTCGCACGGTCCTCGACGGCCGCACCGCCCGCGCTACCACCAATCGCATCGATGAAGACTCGCTCCGTGCCGCCATCGAAGCCTCTCTCTCCCTGGCGCACAGCCAGCCCAAGAATCCGCGCCTCCTGCCAATGCCCCGCAGGCAGCGCTATCACGCCGTAAACCGGTTCATCAAACCGACCGCCGCTCTCTCTGCGGAAGAGCGAGCCCGCGCAGTCCGGCGCGCCTGTGACTTGGCCGTCAAGAAAGGCCAGGTCGCCGCCGGAATCTATGCCAGCGGCCAGAGCCAGTCCGCTCTCGGAAATTCTCGCGGCCTTTTTGCGGCCTATCGCGAAACGCATTCCGAGTTTTCCATCACCGCGCAAGAAGACTCTGCCTCCAGTTGGGCCAAAGCCAACTCCACCGACCTCCGCGCCTTCGACCCACAGAAACTCGCCGCGCGAGCCTGCGAGAAAGTCCATCTCGCCGTCAGCGCCCGCGAGCTTCCTCCCGGGCGTTACACGGTCATCCTCGAACCCGCCGCCGTCCTCGATCTCGTCGGCTTTCTTTTTTACGATTTCGCCGCCACCGCTCTCGAGGACAAGCGCTCCTGCCTGAACGACCGCATGGGCCAGCAGCTCTTTGGACAAAACATCAGCATCACCGACGACGTTTATCATCCACTGCAACAGGGCGCCCCGTTCGATGGCGAAGGCTTGCCGCGCCAAAAGGTCTTGTTGGTGGACCGCGGTATTCCCATGAATCTCGTCTATTCACGCGCCGCCGCGCAAGCCGCGTGCAAACCGCCCACCGGCCACGGTTTCGCGCTCCCCAACGAATACGGCGAAGCCCCCATGAATCTCGTTTTCGGCGGCGGAGATTCCTCGCTCGAGAAAATGGTCGCCTCCACCGAGCGCGGCCTGCTCGTCACCCGCCTCTGGTACATCCGCGAAGTCGATCCCTACGAAAAGGTCATGACCGGAATGACCCGCGACGGCCTCTTCCTCGTTGAGAATGGACGGGTTACTGGCGCCGTGCGCAATTTCCGCTTCAATCAGTCCCTCCTGGAAATGCTCAAGAACGTTGAATTGCTCGGTCCCGCCGTCCGCGCCACCGGCGAGGAAGCCTTCGAGATGGTCGTTCCCGCCATGAAAGTCCACAATTTTAATTTCTCCGAAGTCACCAAGTTCTAGCTCGCTTTCTCGCGCACGAGCGGACCAATGGAATTGCCACCGCATCCAGTAGGGGGTAGTGGGTCAGTTTCCGATAACCCGACTTCACAGGACTAATCCCGCTGCGGAAGCCGGATAGCTTCCGGTCAGCCGACAGTCCAGGAGTGAATGACGAGATGCGCGTTTCACAGGACTAATGTTGAGTTCGGTAAACATTGGTCGCTGAGCGCATTGGCCTGAAGGCAACAGTTGAGCCACGGGTCACCTAGCCGGAAATATGACTATTCGGCCAAGCGACGAGAAGCCCGTTCTAACTAAGCCTCCGCCGCCAGCCTTAGCTGTATCTCGCGCATGACGATCATCAAAACTTCAACTTCTTATTTCGCCTGCGCTAGCCCCGCAACAACG
>JBGQDD010000489.1:0-2841 GCA_041495665.1 Candidatus Acidiferrum sp. | reverse complement strand
TCCGCCTGGCCGCGGTACTTTTCCATTTGTTCTTTCCAGTGCGAGGCGATCTCCCCGGCAAATTCCTCCTTGGAGGAAAGTCTCATGGCCTCCACCCGCGTAGGGAAAAGTTCCTCAACCTCTCGCACGCTGGACTTGCGCACATCGTCAATCGAGCTGAGCGCTTCGCCCACTTGCTTGGCTACCTCTTCTTGCACGGCTTTTTCTGCGGCTTGCCGAAGTTTTCCTTGCAGCGCGGAGATGAGTCCGTCCGGCGTGATGACGACGCGTTGCGTTTTGGGAACTTCAGCCAGCTTTGGTGCTGGCGGCTTCGAAGCAGCCGGCGACGGGGATGGAAACGTGGCGATCTCGGCCATCCGGTGCTCGGCGTTCCCCGGCGGCTCGTCGAGTTTCACGGTCATAGGCGGAGGATCCAGGGCAGGCGCGACTGCCGTTGCAAATTGCGCCATCGCTGTATTTGTTCTTCCGGCGCTCATCCAATCCTGCGGCGGCGTAACAACCCCCCAGACATTCCCCGGGTTTTCCAATTCCACACCAACTTGCTGCAATTCCCGCGTACTTTGCGACATGTGGACCGAGCGCACCCGCGCGCGCACCGCCGGGGGCTTCGGCTCGACATTCAATCCCACGACTTGCAAGGTGACCCACGATCCCACGCCGTAATCGTGCCGCGAAGGATACCGGCATCCATGCAAGTTCAGGCTGGTCGAAACGGTTCTTTCCACGAACGGCTCGCCCATGCGGTTCTGACCGAAGACAATCAACGGGACGGACCGCTCGATGCGCGTGCTGCGGCGCGCGTCTTCCCCCACGGAATTGCGAGGGCTATCAATCAGAGACGATTGGCTCACGTCCGCTCCAAATAGATGCAGTTCCTAGTGCCACTAGCGCCAGAAGACTGTTGTCTGGCAAAGACAATTTTTCCGCGCGGAGGCAATTTCGATGTAGCTGTGAAGCAGATTCCAGCACGTTTGTGTGAAGCGCGCCTCTCGCGGAAGCCTACGCGGCAAATGTTAGCCGAAGCCCGCTCCGTTGTCGATATTTCCGTTGATGATTCCGCGCTTCCCCGATGCGAAGCCGACGGGATCCTCCTCCGACGAGCGGAAAAGCGAAACCCGCCGCGCCGATCCCCGCGCGGCGGGTTTCGTTGAAAAAGGATCGTTTTCGCCTTAACGCGCGGGTTTCTTAGGACCCGGGGTGGGACCGATAATGATCTTGCCCCCTCCGCCGCTGGCTACCTTGTCGCCGAGGGCCGGATGTTGCAAATCGACCGCCAGTACATCGTACTCGCACTCGTCATCCTTCTTGGCGAGTGGATCGGCCATGAGCGTGACGCTTTCCACCCCGGCGAGAAGTACATCAATGAGCGGGTGTTTTCGGCGACCCTTCGCCCAAAGCCGGATGCGATAGACCTTGCTGTCATGATTGTCGAACTGGACCGTACCCTCCACGTTGACGTAAGCGGTTTTCTTGTCAGGCACCCCATCCGTAATCGTGATCAGCGTGGATGGCGCTGCGGGAGTCGACTTTGTCCTTGCCTTTGCTGCACCTGTGCTGGGCATTGTGATTCTCCTTTCGAAAGCTTACTGCTTTCCGCTGGAGCGGAAACTCGGGTCGGCCAGCAGCCCTTGAAGGGCCAGCCGACGTTGAAGGTCATTCAAAGTGGAGCCGTTCTTCAAGCATTGCTGCGCGTATTGGAGGGCGCGCTTGCGGTCGCCAAGGTCTTCATAGGTTTCGGCGACATCGGCGAGCACGGACGGATCCTTGGGAGCCAGAGCGAGGGCGCTATCCACGTGGGCGATCGCTTTTTCGCGAAGCTTGTCTTCCGCATAAAAAGTGCTGAGTGCGGACTGGACGGCGGCCTCCTGGACATTCACAGCGGCATACTCTTCGAGAAGGCCGAGCGTTTTTGCGCGCACGATGCGGTAGTTTTCCTCATCTCGAAGCCACTGGTAGGCGACCATGAGGTTGGCCCATACGCGCCAATCCTTGTCGTTGAGCGCGAGCGCCTGCCGCGTGGAGCGCACGCAATCGGCATAGCGCTTTTCCGTCAAGTGCAGGAAGCCCAGGTTGGCGTAGGCCGCGTAGTTGGGCGCCAACTGAATGGATTTCTGAAAGGCAACTTCCGCCGCAACGTTGGATTGCGAATCGTTGATCCCCATATATTCCGCGCCGAGATTGCTGTAAGCCTCGGCATTGTCCGGGGTGAGTTCGATGACGCGCCGGTACTGCGCGATGGCATCCTGCACGCGGTTCTGGCGGTCGTAGAAATTTCCGAGAGCCGTGTAGCCATCCCAGTAATCGGGTCGAAGAGCGATGGCACGCTGATAGTCGGCTTCGGCCTCGGCGGCGTGGCCCAGGTGTTCGTTTACGGAGGCCATGCCCATCACGGCGGAGGCGTCGCGCGGATTGATATCGAGAGCTTTCTGGAATTCCTGAAGCGCCAGATCCGTCTTGGCGAGTGAGATGTTCAGATAGCCGAGGGTCACGTGCGCCGCCGGAAGACGATCGTCGATCTGAACGGCTTTCTGGCAATTGGCGGCAGCTTCGGCGAGCCACGCGGGGTGATGTTCCGTCTGATATTTCAGACGATAGACTTCTCCAAGGGTGGCGAAACCCAGGGCGAAGCGTGCGTCCGTCTTTACGGCGGAGTTCAAATTGGAGATCGCCAGGTCAAGGTTGCCCGGCTTGTCGTAGCGCTGAATGTACCCCAGCGCTTTGAGGTAGGACTCGTACGCGCTAGGCGCGACGCTGCCGGCGTGCGCGCGGGCCGCTTCGGACAAGTTGACTTTCATCATTCGGGCCAGGTGCGTAACGGCTTGATCCTGCAGCGCAGCAAGG
>JBGQDD010000488.1:0-2842 GCA_041495665.1 Candidatus Acidiferrum sp. | reverse complement strand
TACCTGCGGCTCTCCTACGCCACCTCCATCGAGCGAATCGACGAAGGGCTGCGCCGCCTGGAACGTTTTTTCTCTCGCGCTGAAGCCGCGTCGTAAACCGTGAGGCCCACGCCCACACGCATCGAGCCCATCTTTAGCCCACGCCTCTGGGGGGCGCGCTCGTTGTCGCCTCTTTTTCCCGAAAAATCAAATTTGCTGGAGCCGCTGGGCGAAGCCTGGCTCACCGGCGTGGATTGCCGCGTCGCTTCCGGTCCGTTCACCGGAAAAACGCTCGGCGCGGCATGGACGGAAATGCCCGTGGAGTGGCGCGGCAGCCAACTGGCCGCCGAAGTGAACTTTCCTCTTCTCCTTAAATTTATTTTTCCAACCGAACAACTCTCGCTGCAGGTTCATCCGGACGACGCATACGCATCCGTCCACGAAAAAGCCGCTGGCGGCCGTGGAAAAACGGAGATGTGGCACGCGGTTTCCGCGATGGCCGGAGCGAAGTTGCAGCTCGGGCTGAAGCCGGGCGTGAACAAAGAGAAATTTCGCGAGGGATTGGCTTCACATAGCGTGGAGGATCTCTTCGAGGTGCACCCGGTACGAGCTGGCGACACGTTTTTCGTTCCCGCGGGCACGCCTCACTCCATCGGACCAAACATGGTTATCTTCGAAGTGCAGGAGTATTCCGACCTGACGTACCGCGTTTACGATTTCGGCCGCGTTGATGCGCACGGAAAACCGCGAGAATTGCATGTCGAGAAAGCGCTCCAGGTAACGAACTTCGGAAAACCCGCGGGAGGGAAAGTAACTTCGCTGCTTCTTCCCGGCAATGGCGCGACGAGATCGCTTCTCGCTGCTTGCCGCTACTTTGCGACGGAACGCTGGGAGTGTTCCACGAAATGCGAAATCCCGGTCGATCCCGAGCGGTTCGAGCTCATCGTGATTCTGGAAGGCGCGGGCAGCTTGGCCTGGCCGGATAGCGCGGCGCGCTATCACCGCGGCGAATGCTGGCTGGTGCCCGCATCGCAAATCCACATCGACGTTTTGCCGGAAACGGCGACGTCGCTAATCCGGACCTTTGTGCCGGCTATCCCGGTACTGCGGACGGAATTGCATCGCGATGGAATTTCAGCGGCGGCACTCGCCCAAGTTATTTTCGATTAAGGCTGCGTAACGATGGCGAAGGAAAAACTAGCGGTCCACGCGGTGATCCTTGCGGGAGGGCGCGGCACGCGCTTCTGGCCGCGCAGCCGCACGCGCACTCCTAAACAGCTTTTGAACATCGTTGGTGCGGACACTATGTTGCAGCAGACCGTCGCGCGCCTGAAGCCGCTGATGGGCGCCGAGCGCATCTGGACGGTCACGAATGCGGAACAGGCCGCCGGAGTTCGCAAGCAGGTTCCGGCAGCCGCGCGCAAGCGCGTGCTGATCGAGCCGATGGGGCTGAACACGGCCGTGGCGATTGGGCTGGCGGCGATTCACGTCCGTCATGCGGCGCGCGGCGACGCGTTGATGGCCGTGCTCCCCGCCGATCACTACATCGAGCAGCCGCAAAAGTTCCATGAGATCGTGCGCGCCGCCCTCGACGTGGCTCGCGAACCGGGGCGAATGGTCGTGCTTGGCATCCCCCCGACCAGGCCGGAGACGGGTTTCGGTTACATTGAAAGAACGGGGGAGACGATCGGAACCAAAGGCTTTCCGGTTTTTGCCGTGCGGCGCTTCACGGAGAAACCCGAACTGAAGCTGGCGCAAGAATACGTCGCTTCCGGAAACTATCACTGGAACGCCGGGATGTTTTTCTGGCGGGTCTCCACGTTTCTCGAAAATCTAAAAAGCTTTCTGCCAAAAACGCACGCCGCCCTGGAAAAGCTTGCTGGATTCATTGGAACGCGTAGCTACGAGCGCAAGCTGCGCGCCATCTATCCCAAGCTCGAAAATATTTCCGTGGACTACGCGGTGCTTGAGCCCGCGACTCGCGTTGAAGGACCACCGCGCGTCTTTGTGATTCCCGCCGAAGTAGGATGGAGCGACATCGGCTCCTGGGGAGCTGTTCATGGGCTGCTACTGGACAAGAACTCTCCGGACGGCAACGTCTTCGTCAGCCCAGGCTATGCCCTCGACGCGAGGGGCAATTTCATCTCTTGCCCGGGAAAAATCGCCGCCTTGATCGGTGTGCATGACCTGATCGTCGTGGATACACCCGACGCGCTGCTCATCTGCCCGCGCGACCGCGCCCAGGACGTCGGCAAAATAGTGAAATGGCTGGAAGAACAGCGCCGGAAAGACCTTCTCTAATAGGCCAATCCGGCTGTTTGGCGGCTAAAACGCTTCGCGTATACTCTCCTCTGCTGCTTATGACTGGGATTAAATTTGGAACGGATGGCTGGCGCGGCGTCATCGCCGAAGATTTCACGTTCGCGAACGCACGCATCGTGGCGCAGGCCATCTCCCGTTACGTCGTGCGCTGTGAGGACGCGCGCAAAGGCGTCATCATCGGCTTCGACCATCGCTTCGCCTCGGACCGCATCGCTGCGGCCGTCGCCGAAGTGCTGTCCGCCAGCGGCACTCCTGTTTTTTTGACGGATAAACCCTGCCCCACCCCGGCGGTTTCCTTGCTCGTGCGGCAACGCGGAGCGGCTGGCGGCCTGATGATCACCGCGAGTCACAATCCCTATCAATGGAACGGCATCAAATACAAAGCGAGCTACGGCAGCTCGGCATTGCCTTCGATTGTGGCGCAAATCGAAAAAGAGCTCGATGTCGTACAGCTAAAGAGCGTGCCACCGCTTCCACCGCGAAAAAATCTGATTCAGCCTCTGGAGCCGCGCGCGCCGTATCTCGACACACTCGAAAAACT
>JBGQDD010000487.1:0-2873 GCA_041495665.1 Candidatus Acidiferrum sp. | reverse complement strand
GGGACGAAAAGAAGAATCGGCCAAGGCGCTTTCCGCGGCACTCGATAAGGCCAGCGCGATTCAACTTTACTCTTACGCTCGCGGGCTGCAACGCCAGGGGAACGCCAAGCGGGCTTTTGAACTGTATCCCCAGGTTCCGAAGAAGGATGCGAATCATTGGATCAGCCACCTGGCGCTGGCGCGAATCTCGTCGAACACGGGCGATTTTCCAGCCGCCGCCAAGGAAATGACGCAGGCCATCAGTGGGGCGCCCGCGACGACGAAACCTTTTCTGGAGCCGTTGTTGAAACGCCTGGAAGCCAAAGACGACATCAACAAATAGTCGGGATCGCTCGCCTGGATTGGACCCAGAGGGGGGTACACCCCCCCACCAATTTGCATGAATATCAAAAAAAAGGAGTTGTGAAATTTGCATTTCATAAGGTATTGAAAAGAAAGGTAGATGCGCGACGGGATTTTGGGCGTTCCTAGCGAGGAAAGCTGAAGAGGCCCCCTCTCCGTGAAGCGCCCCGACCGGATCAGGGCAGGCGGAGCGCGCGGGAGTGGCAATTCCCCCTACCGCCCACCCCGGGCGGTTTTTGGCAAAGAGTGCGGAAACGTTTGAAAACAAAAGGGTTGAGTTTTTTATGAGTGCAAAAGAGTGTGCAAGAATGTGAAAAGAAAAGGGATAGGTCAAGACAGAGCGTAGAAAAGTGAAAATTGGAACTGAAGAGGAAGCGGCAGGCAGGCGGCGAGCGGGCAGCGCAGGGAAAAAGAAGAGCGGGCGAGGCTGTATGGCGGCAAACACAGGAGAGAATAGCACGCCCTAATCAAGTTGTTAAGTGTTTTGCAGTGAATGGTCGAAATTGATGGTTGAACGGTTGTTTTGGCGGGTCGAACGGCGAGGCTGGGACTGCGGACCCGAAACAATCAAGGAAACTCAAAGACAAAAGGCCCGCCGTCAAAAACCGAGGGCAGGGCACCCAAAATTCGTCTTAGCATTTTTCGTCCGGGCCACCCGTGTGAACTGGCCGAATTTGAGGCCGTCGTTTGATCAGACTTCCCGTGTTAAACTTCAGCTATGGAAGTCACCCTGCACATCCCGGACGACGTCGCGCAGCGGCTCTCCGCTTCGGGGAGCGATCTCTCCCGCCGCGCGCTGGAAGCTTTTTCTTTGGAGGAGTATAAGGCTGGCCGGCTGACGGAGCCGCAGTTGCGTCAGCTTCTTGGCTTCCAGACTCGCGACGCGCTCGACGGTTTTCTGAAGGCCCTTGAAGTTTGGCTGAACTACACCAGGGAAGATCTGGAGCGGGAACGCGCGGCCTTGCGGCGCTTGGGCTGCCAACCTAGATCAAGGATGCAGGTCCAATGATCTTTCACGTTTCGCTCGAAAAAGCTGAAGACGGCTGGATCGTGGCGCAGTGCCCGGCGCTGCCCGGGTGTGTGTCGCAAGGACGGGACGAGCAAGAAGCTTTGGAGAACATCAAAGAAGCGATCACCGCGTGGTTGTGGGCCGAGGATCAAAAAGCGGTGAAGGCGCTGGGGTCCGATCGCACACCGGTAGTCGTCACTGTTTAGCGGAAGTTGACGCGGTAGCGAATGAGTCGGCTCGGCAACATTTCCGGCAAGGACGCGACGAAGGCCTTCGGCGCAGCAGGCTGGCAAGTTATGGGGCAGGTTGGAAGTCACGTAGTTATGACAAAAGCCGGAGTGCGAGCGAATCTCTCGATCCCGCAACACAAGGAACTTTCAACCGGAACGCTCCGAGCGTTGATCCGGGCGGCAGGAATGACGGTTGAAGAATTTCTAGCACTTCTTTGAAGGCACTGCGTCAGAGTCCGCACGCTTTGAAGAACCAAACCCCAAAGGGTGCGCCACGCGATTCAAAGCATGCCCCACCCGCCCGCCCGAAGTTAGTTTTCATAGGAAGCATCAAATAATTCATACTGCAAGTCGAAACCAGCCGACTGGATAACCTCTTTAGCCCTTGCCATGAACTTTCTACCCTCTGGGTCCGGGTCGAATTTAAACACGACTTTGATGACGATTCGGCGGCCCTTTGCCCTTGGATAGCGCTCGAGAATTTCCCCGCTTTCCGCGAAGGCTAGGTAAGCATTGAACTTCGCTTGCAGAATGGTCTGATGTTCGATCGTGTTAGACCAATCTAGATGATCGCTAATAGTGAGAACGACGTGTTCTGTCTCCTTGTCAACAGAAACGATGTCAACAACGTTGGTCTGTTCCACTGTCACGTTGAAGCCCTCCAAAGGCGGCTAGCAGCGGGCTGTTCCGCTGGACGGGGAAGTTGATTACGCGTGAGAAAGAGCCGGTTGCTTATGTTCCACTACGGCCGCGAGGGCGGCCTCGATGATGTTAAAACCTTCGTCGAGCTGGTCGTCGGTGACTACGAGGGGGACGAGGATGCGAATGACATTGTTGAAGGTGCCGGCGGTGATGGTGATGAGGCCGTGTTCGTAGCAATACTTGGCGATGGCCTTGGTCTCGGAGTCCGCCGGCTCGCGGGTCTGTGCGTCACGCACCAATTCGATGGCGCACATGCCGCCCAAGCCGCGGACGTCACCAACCAAAGGCCATTTTTTCTGCCAGGCTTGGGCGCGCCGTTCAAAATGCTTGCCGATGGCGGTGGAACGCGCGAGCAAGCCGTCTTTCTCGATGGTTTCGATGGCGGCCAGCGCGGCGGCGCAGGAAAGAGGGTGGCCGCAGTAGGTGCCGCCGAGAGCGCCAACGCCGGGTGCGTCCATGATTTCGGCGCGGCCGGTGACGGCGGCGATGGGCATGCCTCCGCCGAGGGATTTCGCCATGGCGATCAAATCAGGCTCGATCCCGAAATGTTCGGAGGCAAACCATTTGCCGGTGCGGGCAAAGCCGGATTG
>JBGQDD010000486.1:0-2893 GCA_041495665.1 Candidatus Acidiferrum sp. | reverse complement strand
CGGGCGTTTTCCGAAATTCACGAATCACGCGTGACCTACTACATCGTCTACGCGACGGAATATCTGCTGACCAGCGAAGGAACGGAAATCCGCCAGAATCGTCATTTTGCAGCGATTGAATCCGGAATGAGTACCTTTGCCGACGACGGCGTTCCGCTCAACCATTTTTACGCCACCTACGCAACGCGCCCGGCCGACTTGCCCAGCGTGGAGACGGTTCGCAAGGGATTAACCGTTGCCGGCACCGAACTCATGACTCTGCGTGCCGCGCCTCCCGCACAAGACTATACCGGCCCCGTCCTTTTTGAAGCCCGCGCTGCGGCGCCGATGGTGGCGCAGGTGCTTGGACCCGCAGTGAACGGCGCGCGGCCGCCGATTTCTTTTAGCCCCGTGATGGAACAGATGCTCAGCGGTTTGGGGGGAAAGAGCGACTGGGTGTCGCGGCTGGGAGCGCGCGTTTTGCCGTCCGGTGTTTCCGTGGTGGATGATCCGGGCGCAAAGGATTTCAATGGCATGCCGCTGATTGGCAGCTACGCCGTGGACAATGAAGGGGTGCGCGCGCAGAAAGTTACGCTGGTGGAGAGCGGCAACCTGAAGAGCGAGCTGATGTCCCGCCGGCCCGGGCCGGACTCCGATCAATCCAACGGACACGGGCGTGCTGCGTTCTTGAACGACGCCAAGCCTACGATGAGCAATCTGTTCTTTTCCTCGGCGGAAACTCTTTCCTCGGCGGAGTTGAAGAAGAAATTTCTGGACACCTGCCGCGCGGAAAAACTGGCCTATTGCGTCGTGGTGCGCGAAATGGACAATCCCGCGCTGAGCCTGCTGCACCAGGAGGATTTCTCCGAACTTCTGGCGAGCTACGGCGGCGGCGCCGGGACCGGCGATCGCCTGCCGCTGGTCGTTTACCGCGTCTATCCGGAAACCGGCCGGGAAGAAATGATTCGGGGCTCGCGCATCATCGGATTGAACTCGCGCGCGTTGCGCAACGTCGCCGGAATCGGCAGCGATAGTTTCGTTCACAACTACATGCAGAGCCAGATCAACGGATTTGCCGGCACGGCGCTGGGGGCGTTTGGCTCGGCGCAAAGCGGCTTGCCGGCCTCGGTGGTGGCGCCGTCGCTGCTGTTCGAGGAACTGGAAGTGCGCGGGGCGCGCGGAGAAGCCAAGCGGCTGCCGCTCTTGCCTCCGCCGCCGATGAGCCCGGCAAAGTAAGTTCTTTTCAGGAATCGCCGCAATGAATGAAATCACAAGACGCGGACTCATCTTTGGCGCGGCCACCGCTGCGGCCTACGGCTTGCTGGTGGGCGTGGAGCGTGTTTGCCTTTCGGCTTTCGCCGATAACGCCGAGCCGGAAGACGATGCGGGGCCGGTCAAGATCGTGAAATTCGCGGACGATGGCGCGCGGCTGGGGATTTATACGCTGGCAAAGGTGCGGAAGCACAAGTCCGAATGGAAGAAGCAGCTCACGCCGCTGCAATACGATGTGACGCGGCGTGCGGCGACCGAATTCGCTTTTTCTGGTGCGCTCCACGATCAACACGCGCTGGGGCTGTACCGCTGCATGGATTGCGACAATGCGCTGTTCGATTCAAGAGTAAAATTCGACTCCGGCACGGGTTGGCCGAGCTTTTGGGAAGCCATCGCCGCAGAAAATGTGCGCGAGAAAAAAGATTTCAGCGCGGGCGTGCTGCGAACGGAAGTTAAATGCACGCTGTGCGACGCGCATTTGGGACATGTGTTCACTGACGGGCCCGAGCCGACCGGCTTGCGCTACTGCATGAATTCCGCCGCGCTACGGTTCATCCCCAGGCAAACAAGCGCTTTAGAAAACTCCTAACGATCCTTTCGTACAAAAACAAGGACCAGCCCAACGCTTGTCCCGCCTGCAGTTCCTTACTGCTTTACGTCAGCCAAAAGATCTTCGTAGTCGTTGATGGAGAGGCGGTCGATTTTTCCGGGCAAGATGATGTCGATCGGCTCGCTAGGGTGCATCGCCCCAAGGGTCCCGAGGCGGATCGTCTTATCACCCATGTGCGCGTACAGCGGTATGGCATCCTTCCACGTATCCGGCACGCCGGAGCGCGTGAGTTCTCCCTTGACGTGAGTTTTGCCGTCGGGAGCAGCCTCGACCGATGCGTGAAAGCCGTACTGCGGGATTCCCGTGCCGTAGACATACTGATTGAAGAACCAGTCCATTTTGTGGTTGTTGTCGAGATCCATGCCGCGGATCATGTGCTTTTCCACGATGGCTTTGAAGTCCTCGGTAGAGGCCCCCTTGTTGTCAAAGGTCTTGCAATAGTCATGCATCAGGTCCTTGAACAGGTGATCGGGATCGGGATTGTGGGGGTCCATAAGCTGCATGCGCAGCATCTGCAGAACAAACGCGCCTTTGGAGTAGATCAAATCCTGATACGACCTCGGTCCGGTCACCGATGACGCGATCCGATGACCCATCCAAATGGGTCCGAGTGATTCGACCGCGTGCCCGTTGAGATCCTTGACGTGCAGGAGCTCTTTTTCTCTGCGCCAGCGGCTCAGGGCCTCCTTCATGTTTTGCCGGTACTGCACATAGAGAATGCCCGAGAAGTCCGCAAAGCCCTCCGAAAGCCACTGATCGTGATAACTCTTCCAGCCCACCAGATTTCCCCACCACTGGTGTGAGCTTTCATGTCCACGAAAGAAATCGGTAAGTTGTTCCTGATCACGGACACCAAGAGCATTCCGTTGCGTGGAATCAAGAAAAGTGATCCAGGAAAGATAGAGCAAGCCGGGCCATCCCTGGCCGTAGTCCCCGACGATGTTGGTTACGGCGAGTTGTTTATAAGGATAGGGTCCAAAATACATTTGAAACACCTTGAGCGTGTTGGCCGTTTCCACGCCAATGGGCTTT